>JBEAMR010000001.1:0-13066 GCA_041165845.1 Actinomycetota bacterium
ATTTGTGCAGAGCTAGATGAGGCTGTTGCAGCTGGTGCTAGATACGTTGTTGTTTCTGATAGAGACAGTAATCGCGAGCTAGCTCCAATCCCTAGTCTTCTTCTTACATCTGCGGTTCACCACCATCTGATCAGAGCTGGAAACAGAACTCGTGTGGGACTAGTTGTTGAAGCTGGCGATGTGCGCGAAGTTCACCACGTTGCAGCATTGATTGGTTATGGCGCTGCTGCAATCAACCCTTACCTTGCGATGGAAACTGTTGAACTCATGGTTCGTAATGGCGCTATCCAAGGTGTAACGGTCGAGAAGGCAACCAAAAACCTGATTAAGGCGCTAGGTAAGGGCGTCCTAAAGATCATGTCGAAGATGGGTATCTCAACTGTTTCTTCATACTCAGGTGCACAGTGTTTCGAAGCGATTGGTCTCTCGCAGGAGTTCGTTGACGCATACTTCACAGGCACAACCAGCCAACTTGGGGGTATTGGTCTATCGGTTATTGCTGAAGAAGTTCAGCGCAGACACTCAAGCGCGTACCCAGTAGAGCGTGCAGCAAGACCACACGAAGAACTAGAAGTCGGTGGCGAATATCAGTGGCGCAGAGAAGGCCCTCCACACCTTTTCAACCCTGAAACAATCTTCAAACTTCAGCACTCAACTAAGACCAAGAGTTTCGAAATCTTCCGCGAGTACACAAAGTTGGTTGACGACCAAGCAGAGCGTCTAATGACCCTTCGTGGCTTATTCAGTCTTCGCGAAGGTGTGAGACCAGCAGTTGCAATTAACGAAGTTGAGCCGGCAAGCGAGATCGTGAAGAGATTCTCAACCGGTGCGATGTCTTACGGATCTATCTCACCTGAAGCCCACGAAGTCTTAGCCATCGCGATGAACCAGATTGGTGCAAAATCAAACACCGGTGAAGGTGGCGAGAACATTGAACGTTTACTTGACCCAGCGCGAAGGAGCGCTATCAAGCAGGTTGCTTCTGGTCGCTTTGGTGTCACCAGCATGTATTTGACTCACGCTGATGACATTCAGATCAAGATGGCGCAGGGCGCAAAACCTGGTGAAGGTGGGCAATTACCTCCAAACAAGGTTTACCCTTGGATTGCAGCCACACGTCACTCAACTCCTGGTGTTGGTTTGATTTCGCCACCACCTCACCACGACATCTACTCAATTGAAGATCTTAAACAACTGATCTTCGACCTTAAGCGTGCAAACCAGAAAGCACGTGTTCACGTGAAATTGGTCAGCCAGGTTGGTATTGGAACTGTCGCAGCTGGCGTTGCCAAAGCCAAAGCAGATGTAATTCTTGTTTCTGGTCACGATGGCGGAACTGGCGCTTCACCTCTCAACTCACTCAAGCACGCAGGAACACCTTGGGAACTAGGACTTGCTGAAACTCAGCAGACGCTAATGGTCAACGGTTTGCGCGATCGAGTATCCGTCCAGGTCGACGGTCAGATGAAGACTGGACGAGATGTAGTAATTGCTGCTCTGCTGGGAGCCGAAGAATTTGGTTTTGCAACAGCACCGCTGGTTGTTTCAGGTTGTGTAATGATGCGAGTCTGTCACCTAGACACCTGCCCAGTTGGTGTTGCCACTCAGAACCCAGTTCTGCGTGAACGTTTCACAGGCCAGGCTCAGCACGTCATCAACTTCTTCATGTTCCTCGCTGAGGAAGTTCGTGAGTATCTTGCAGCCCTTGGTTTCAGATCTCTTGATGAGGCAATCGGTCACAGCGAACTGCTAGACGCCAACCGTGCGATTGACCACTGGAAAGCGGATGGCCTAGATCTCACACCAATCCTTTCTGCTCCTGCACCAAGCTCTGGCCCACTTCGCAGATTCACTCTGCAGGACCACGAACTTGAGAAGCACTTCGACCACAAGTTGATTGAACTGAGCTCGAAGGCACTTGAAGATGCTCAGTCTGTTGTCATTGAACTACCAATCAACAACGTGGCTCAAGCAGTTGGAACCATGTTGGGTAACGAAGTAACCAAGAGATATGCAGCAGAGGGATTACCGGCAGGAACTATCGACATTAGAGTGTCAGGTTCTGCTGGTCAATCATTTGGAGCTTTCATTCCAAAGGGAATCAAGCTGACACTGTCTGGAGACTCAAACGACTACGTCGGTAAGGGTCTATCTGGTGGAACAATTGTGGTCAGACCTAACCCGCTGTCTGTATTCCCTGCAGAGCAGAACGTAATTGCTGGAAACGTAATTGGGTACGGTGCAACCAGCGGTGAACTATTCATCAGCGGAATGGTGGGCGAGCGCTTCCTGGTTAGAAACTCTGGAGCAATAGCTGTTGTTGAAGGTGTTGGAGACCACGCGCTTGAATACATGACCGGAGGAACTGCTTTGATCCTTGGTCGCACCGGAAGAAACATTGCTGCAGGTATGTCTGGCGGTGTTGCCTATGTATACAAGCTACGTGCCGACCTAATCAATTCCTCTGCGCTACTCGATGGTGAAGTTGATCTTCTTGAACTTAGCGATGCTGATAAGAACAAAGTCAAGTCTCTTCTTGAAAAGCACCAAGTCGAAACTGGTTCAAAGCTAGCTCAGCGACTACTCGAATCTTTTGCTGACGAGGTTGCCCAATTCACAAAAATCTTGCCGAGAGACTACGCAAAGGTTCTAGAGATTCAAGCAACTGCTGTTGCAGCAGGCGAGGACCTAGACTCAGCTGTTGTGTGGAATCGAATCTTGGAGGTGAATGCTCGTGGCTGATCCAAGAGGCTTCCTTAAAGTTACCGATAGAGAAACGGCTAAGCGTCGCGAAATCGAAGTTCGCATTAAGGACTGGAAAGAGGTTTACGAGCCTTTCGACCAGGGAGTTCTAAAGTCTCAGGCCAGTAGATGTATGGACTGTGGAATTGCTTTCTGTCACCACGGTTGTCCTCTAGGAAACCTAATCCCTGAGTGGAACGACCTGACTTGGCGTCAAGATGGCAAGGGAGCGATCGAAAGACTGCACGCAACGAACAACTTCCCTGAATTCACTGGAAAACTCTGCCCTGCTCCTTGTGAGAGTTCCTGTGTTCTAGGTATTAATCAGCCAGCCGTCACAATCAAGCAAATCGAAGCGTCAATCATCGATCAAGCATTTGATAGAGGTTGGGTTCAGGCTCACGCACCAGAGCGTATGACTGGTAAAACTGTTGCAATCGTGGGTTCTGGTCCTGCAGGGCTTGCAGCAGCCCAACAACTAACCAGAGCAGGTCACACAGTTGCTGTCTATGAACGTGATGATCGCATCGGAGGACTACTTCGTTACGGAATTCCTGATTTCAAGATGGAAAAGTATCATCTTGACCGCAGACTTGAACAAATGGAAGCAGAAGGAACAAGGTTCAGACCAGGCGTTGCCATCGGAACTGACATCAACTGGGAAGACCTCCTTAAGCGCTACGAAGCTGTTCTAATCGCTACCGGAGCGTCAAAGCCGAGAGATATTCAACTTCCTGGACGTGAAAGCAACGGAATTCATTTCGCCATGGATTACCTAACTCAAGCCAACAGAGTTGTGGCAGGGGACAGCGTCGAGGGACAGATATCAGCCGCTGGTAAGCACGTCGTAATTCTCGGTGGTGGAGATACTGGAGCTGACTGTTTAGGAACCGCGACCCGACAGGGTGCTTTGTCTGTGACAACTCTTGCAATCGGCGCTCAGCCTCCGACAGAGCGTAGAGCTGACCAGCCATGGCCTACGTTCCCCAACCTGTTTGAAGTTGCTAGTGCTCACGAAGAATTCGGTGAGCGTAAGTACTTGGCTAACACTGTTAGATTCCTCGGAGAGAG
This sequence comes from Actinomycetota bacterium, assembly GCA_041165845.1. Lineage (GTDB taxonomy): Bacteria > Actinomycetota > Actinomycetes > Actinomycetales > Microbacteriaceae > Rhodoluna. Next base: position 3,814 of record JBEAMR010000001.1, read on the forward strand.
CGGGCAAGTAACCGGTATTGAAGTTGCTGAAACAGAGTTTGTTGATGGAACCAGAAGACCTAAGGCAGGGACGGAGCAGGTAATACCTGCAGATCTTGTGCTTATCGCTCTGGGCTTTACTGGCCCAGAGGGCGATGTTCAGGTTGGGGATGCTCTGCTTGAGCGAGATGCGAAGAGCAACCTCGGTAGAGCGGATGACTACTCAACTAACATCGACGGAGTCTTCGTTGCAGGGGATGCTGGCCGTGGTCAGTCGCTAATTGTGTGGGCCATTGCAGAAGGTCGTGCAGCAGCTTCAGCGATTGATAAGTACCTAGAGGGAACTACTTCACTACCAGCACCTGTCAAAGCATCAGATAAAGGAATTCACGCCTAACCAATCGGTAGGCTGATAAAAGTAAAAACACAAAAGGAAAAACATGAGACGCGCAAAAATCGTCGCGACCCTAGGTCCAGCAGTTTCAACCTACGACTCAATCAAAGCCATTATCGAGGCAGGTGTTGACGTTGCTCGCATGAACCTTAGTCACGGAAGCCACGAAGTTCACGAGGGCATCTACCAGACAGTTCGCAAAGTTGCAGCTGATCTAGGTAAGCCAGTGGGCATCTTTGTTGACCTACAGGGCCCAAAGATTCGGCTAGGTAGATTTGCAGATGGGCCGGTCATGTTGGAGAAGGGTGCAACCTTCAAGATCACCATCGAAGACATTCAGGGCGATATCAACATTTGTTCAACCACACACAAAGGTTTGCCAGGCGATGTAAACATTGGTGACATTCTCCTTATCGACGATGGCAAGGTCGGCCTTCGTGCAACTGCAGTCGATGACACCACCGTTACAGCAATTGTTGAGGTTCCGGGTCAGGTAAGTAACAACAAGGGTATAAACCTTCCAGGTGTTGCAGTAAACGTTCCTGCACTCAGCGATAAAGATGAAGAAGACCTGCGTTGGGGCATTCGACTAGGTGTTGACATGATTGCTCTTTCATTCGTGCGTAACGCATCAGACATCGTTCGTGTTCACGAGATCATGAAAGAAGAAGGCAAGTTCCTTCCAGTTATTGCAAAGATTGAAAAGCCTCAGGCAGTTGATGCTCTAGAGGAAATCATTGATGCATTTGATGCAGTGATGGTTGCTCGAGGGGATTTAGGTGTCGAGCTTCCGTTCTGGCAGGTTCCACTAGTCCAGAAGCGTGCTATTGAACTTTCTCGTCGCTGGGCAAAACCAGTCATCGTTGCAACCCAGATGCTTGAGTCAATGATCACTGCTTCTCGCCCAACTAGAGCAGAGGCAAGCGACGTCGCTAACGCTGTTTTGGATGGAGCTGACTGTCTAATGCTTTCAGGTGAAACATCTGTGGGTGAATTCCCAGTTGAAACTGTTTCAGCAATGGCAAGCATCATTAAGTCAACTGAAGAGAACGGTCTAAGCCGTATTCCACCTCTCGGCACTAAGCCACACACCCACGGTGGAGCGGTAACACTAGCTGCTGCAGAGATTGCTGAGCTTCTTGGCTCTAAGTTCATCTGTGTCTTTACAGAGAGTGGAGACTCATTAAGAAGAGTCTCCCGTCTACGTCATGAAATCCCAACTATTGCTTTCACACCTAGCGAAGAGACTCAAAGAAAGCTCTCAATGGTTTGGGGTTCAGATATTCACCTTGTTGAGCAGGTCAAGCACACTGATGACATGATGCACCAGGTCGATGAAATCCTTTTGGGTAAGAACATCGCCAAGATCGGTGATGAGGTAGTAGTTGTAGCTGGAACACCTCCAGGCATCCCAGGCTCAACGAACTCACTAAGAGTTCACAGAGTTGGCGATGCCATCAACGGAGCAGCTCCAGCTTTCGCCAGATAGTAAAAAACCCCCGATGATTCGGGGGTTTTACACTTGGTGCCGAAGGTGGGAGTCGAACCCACACGCCTTTCGGCAAAGCATTTTGAGTGCTCCGCGTCTGCCATTTCGCCACTTCGGCAAGTGTTTCTAATTCTAAACCATCCGTGAATACTCTGAATGCCCCGCTAGTGTATTGCTATGGACACCAACGCTGAGGCTAAACCTAGGGTGGTCGTTGCCGAAGACGAAGCAATCATTCGGCTTGACATTGTTGAGACCCTCACCGAGGGTGGCTTCGATGTGGTTGGCCAGGCAGGGGATGGTGCAAGAGCAATTGAGCTTGCCATCGAGCTAAAACCAGATCTGCTTCTCACTGACATTAAGATGCCAGGTACTGACGGACTGCAAGCTGCAGAGGCGATGGCTGAACTGAAGATTCCAGTTGTTTTACTCACTGCCTTCAGCTCACCGGATTTAGTTGATAGAGCTAGTGCTGCCGGCGTCTACAGTTACGTCGTTAAACCTTTCAACCCAAGTAATTTGCTTCCTGCCCTAAGAATTGCACTCAGCCTACACAACCGCATGAAGGATGCTGATCAAGCAATTGAAGAGGCTAAAGAGAAGCTAGAAATCAGAAAACTCGTTGATCGAGCAAAAGGCTTACTAACCGAGAAGATGAAGCTGAATGAACCAGAGGCTTTCAGATGGATTCAGAAGGCGTCGATGGATAGACGCTTGAGCATGAAACAGGTCGCTCTAACCGTTATTGAGCAGCTAGCAGACAAAGCAGATTAGCTGCGGTTATCTCTCAGGAAGTTAGTAATACGAACTGTCGAGAGGCGATTGCCTTCTTCATCCTCAACTGCAATCTCATGTGTTGCTAAGTTTCTACCAACGTTTACCGCACGTGCTGTTGCTGTAACCACGCCACCACTAGCGCTCTTAGTGTGAGAAGCATTTATCTCAATACCAACGGCGTGACGGCCCACACCGGCTGCCAGAGTTGCACACATACTTCCCAGAGTTTCAGCAAGTACGACATAGGCACCACCGTGAACTATTCCCAGAGGCTGACGGTTACCCTCGGCAGGCATAGTTGCAACACCATAGGTTGGGGTTAGTTCAAGGATTTCGATGCCCATCTTCTCAGCAAGTTCACCTAGTCCACGCTCTTTAATCCAAGCCATAATCTCAGGCGATGTGTGTTCTGCCATGTCTATTCCTTAGCTGTTGCTTCACTATCGTTGGGCGTTGTCCCAGTTAGGCTTAGGACATGTCCAAGCCTACCCTTCTGCTAATTGATGGTCACTCATTGGCATTTCGAGCTTTCTACGCCCTAAGCCCTGACTCTTTCAGAATTCCAAGTGGACAGCACACCAATGCGGTGCACGGCTTCATCTCGATGATGCTAAACATCCTGCAGAATGAGAAGCCAACACACTTAGCAGTCGCTTTCGACCTCTCCAGATCCTCCTTTAGAACGGATGAGTATCCAGAATATAAAGGCACCCGAGGAGAAACTCCTCCTGAGTTCAATGGGCAGACAGAGTTGCTAGTTGAGGCTCTTGAGGCGATGGGTATCGTTACTCTCACAAAAGTGAACTATGAAGCAGATGACATCATCGCTTCGCTTGCCGATCAGGGATCAGCCGCTGGTTACCGGGTTCTCATCGTGTCAGGGGATAGAGACACTTTCCAGTTAATTCAGGATGATGTGACCATTCTTTATCCAGTTAAAGGTGTGATGAATCTAAACCGTATGACTGATGAAGCTGTTGTTGAGAAGTATGGAATCCACGCCAAGCAGTATCCAGATTTGGCAGCGCTAGTTGGAGAAACATCTGATAACTTGCCGGGTGTTCCTGGAGTTGGCCCTAAAACTGCAGCCAAGTGGCTAGTTCAATACGGAGACTTAGACGGAGTTCTAAAGGCAGCAGATGACATCCCCGGCAAAGTGGGAGAGAGCCTCAGGGAGCACCAAGGTTTAGCTATAAGAAACAGAAGACTCAATCACCTCGTTAGAGATCTAGATATCGGATACACCTTCGACGCCTTCACCCTAAAGCCAGTTGAAGAAGACAAAGTGCGCGAGACCTTTGCAAAACTCCACTTCAGATCACTTCTGGAACGTGTTCTAAAAGCAAGAGGAACAACAGGAACAAGAACAGTGGTTGTTGATGACAGCACCCAAGAAGAAGTCGTCGTGGTCAAGCAGGAGACACTAGATCTTCCTAAAGATAACTCATTAGATTTAGAAGCGGTTCTGAAGAGCAAAGCACCAGTAGCTGTCTTCTTGAGATTTGAGGAAGAGGGATCACGCTCACTGCTAGAAGTTGGTTTTGCCACCAAAGATAAACGCGGAACAGTAACCACACCCGACAAAACTGTTCTACATTATTTAGCTTCTGAGAACCCGAAGATTGTTTTTGATTCAAAGAATGCAGAACGCTCACTTATTGAAATAGGTGATTCGCTCTCTGGAGTAATCGATGATCCACTGCTTGGTTCATACATTGATAACCCACTGCGTAAGGGTTACGAGATTGAATCACTTGTTGAGGAGTATTTAGGAGTTTCTCTAGCTGTTGCCTCAGATGAGATTGCTGAGAGCCTACCGACTGCTTCTGAGCTTGCTTGGTACTTATTCCAATTGAATGCAGTTGTTGGCAGAAGGTTGACTGAGTCTAAGCAAACAGTTGTCTACAAAGACATTGAACTACCTAGCAGTCACACCTTGGCTCGAATGGAGACCTCTGGAATCACCCTGGATGTGAGGACTCTAGACAAGATGATTCAAGAGCTCGATGCTGAGATCTCGCAGATTGCGGCTGACTGCTACAAGATAATCGGTAAAGAGATTAACCTCGCTTCTCCTAAGCAACTGCAAACAGTTCTGTTCGAGGACTTAGGCATGACAGGAACCAGCAAGGTAAAGACTGGTTTCTCAACCAATGCTGAAGCACTAACGACCCTGTTCGAACAGACTGCTCACCCATTCTTAGAAAAACTTCTACAACACCGAGAACTGACCAAGATCAGGCAAATAGTTGAAACTATCATCAAATCAGTTGCGGACGATGGACGTATCCACACCAGCTATGTCCAGACTGGAACCTCAACCGGACGGCTATCTTCTGAAAACCCAAACCTTCAGAATATTCCGATAAGAAGTGAACGTGGTCGCAAGATTAGAGATTCTTTCGTTGTTGGTAAGGGTTACGACCAAATTCTGACTGCTGACTACTCACAGATTGAAATGAGAATTCTCGCTCACCTTTCAGGAGATGCCGGGTTAATCGAAGCTTTCAAGAGCGGTGAAGACCTCCATAGGTTCGTAGGTTCAAGAATCTATGGAGTCAAACCTGAGGAAGTCACCTCGGCGATGCGATCTAAGGTCAAGGCAATGTCATACGGCTTGGTCTACGGTCTAAGCGAGTATGGATTAGCTAAGCAACTGAGAATCTCGAATGCTGATGCTAAACAGCTGATGGCCGATTACTTCGAACGTTTCGGTGGAGTAAAGAGATACCTTGCTCAGGTTGTCGATGAAGCAAAGCTAGATGGGTTCACTAAGACCACCTATGGTCGTAGGCGTCCATTTGATGATCTGAACAGCAAGATCTTTGCTTTGAAAGAGAACGCTAGAAGAGCTGCTCTAAACGCACCGATCCAGGGAACTGCCGCTGACATCATGAAACTGGCAATGATCAACGTCGATAAGGCGCTGGTATCTGCTGGGGTAAAGAGCCGTATCTTGCTGCAGGTGCATGACGAATTGGTTCTAGAGATCGCTAAGGGTGAGCTCGAGCAGGTCAAGGACATCCTTATCAAGGAGATGACCTCGGCCAGCAAACTTGATGTACCACTTGAGGTGAATGTCGGTGTTGGCAAAAGTTGGGGAGAGGCTGCCCACTAATGGCCAAGGCAGTGGTAAAGGTGATGACAGAGGTCGGTCTCCACGCTAGACCGGCTGCTGAATTCGTTAAAGCAGTAGCTGCCAGCGGGCATTTGGTCAACATCACCAATAGAACTGGTAAAAAGGTCCTCGGTAACAGCATTTTGGGGATTCTGAGCCTTGGTATCAAACATGGGGAAGAGATCACAATTGAAGTCTCTGGGCTAAATGAAGAAGCTGTCCTCGAGTCTCTAATTGCTGTTGTTTCAGGTCTTTAGTAGGCATTAGACTAGCCAAGGTCCAGTTTCTGGTCCAAAATCCTATCCACGTTCAACCTGGGATTGCCTATGTCCAAAGCAGAAGCGTCTTAGTTTGGCCCGAGTAAAAACAAGATCGAGATATTTTCTCCATGACAAGTACCCCAAAAACTCCTGCACAAGTAGCAATCAATGACATTGGCTCAGCAGAAGAACTATTAGCAGCAATCGAACTAACCCTAAAATCTTTCAACGATGGTGACCTTATTCAGGGAATCGTTGTAAAGATTGACCGCGACGAAGTACTTCTAGACGTCGGTTACAAAACTGAAGGTGTTATCCCTTCACGCGAACTTTCAATTCGCCACGATGCAGACCCAAGTGACATCGTCACTGTTGGTGACACCATCGAGGCACTTGTTCTTCAGAAGGAAGACAAAGAAGGCCGCCTGATCCTATCCAAGAAGCGTGCACAGTACGAGCGCGCATGGGGTGACGTCGAGAAGATCAAGGAAACTGATGGCGTTGTCCAAGGTTTGGTCATCGAAGTTGTTAAGGGTGGTCTAATCGTTGACATCGGTCTACGTGGATTCCTTCCAGCATCTCTAATCGAACTACGTCGTGTTCGTGACCTAACTCCATACCTAGGTCAGACCATCGATGCGAAGATTCTCGAACTAGACAAGAACCGCAACAACGTTGTTCTTTCACGTCGTGCACTTCTTGAAGAGTCCCAGTCAGCTAACCGCACAACCTTCCTTGCAGATCTTGCTAAGGGTCAGATCCGTACCGGTGTTGTTTCATCTATCGTGAACTTCGGTGCATTCATTGACCTAGGTGGCGTTGACGGTCTAGTGCACGTAAGTGAGCTTTCATGGAAGCACATCGAGCACGCTTCAGAAGTTGTTGAAATCGGTCAGGAAGTTACCGTTGAGGTTCTTGAAGTTGATTCAGAGCGCGAGCGCGTTTCACTTTCATTGAAGTCAACTCAGGAAGACCCATGGCAGGTATTCGCAAGAACTCACGCAATCGGTCAGTACGCTCCAGGTAAGGTAACCAAGATTGTTCCATTCGGTGCATTCGTGCGTGTTGCTGATGGCATCGAGGGTCTAGTTCACATCAGTGAGCTATCAGCGAAGCACATCGACCTAGCGAGCCAAGTTGTCACCGTGAACCAGGACGTGTTCGTCAAGGTGATCGACATCGACCTAGACCGTCGTCGTATTTCACTATCGCTAAAGCAGGCTACTGAAGAAGTAAACCCTGAGAGCGCTGACTTCAACCCAGCTCTATACGGCTTGGCAACTGACTTCGACGAACAGGGTAACTACAAGTATCCTGAGGGCTTCGACGCAGCAACCAGCGAATGGAAGCCAGGTTTCGAGGACGCTAAGGCTAAGTGGGAGAAGGAATACTCTGAGGCTCAGGCACGCTGGGAAGAGCACAAGAAGCAGGTTAAGGCTTTCCACGAGCTAGAGGCTTCACTTCCAGACGCTAAGCCAGAAGATGCCCCAGGCACCACTTCATCTTCATCAGAAGGTGTAACTGCATCTGCGGGTACTCTTTCAGCTGACGAGTCATTGAGCGCACTACGCGACAAGTTGAACGAAGCAGAATAGTTCTAAACCTAGATAGGGGACTGAGAGTAATCTCAGTCCCTTTTCTATTTAATAGTTAGGCTTAACCCGTGTACTTAGTAGGACTAACCGGAGGGATAGCAGCAGGTAAAACAACTGTTGCTAAACACTGGGTTAGCCGTGGCGCAATTGAGATTGACGCCGATGTCTTGGCTAGAGAAGTCATCGCTCCGGGAACTCAGGGTGAGCAGCAAGTCATCGATGCTTTTGGACCTGGCGTCCAAGATGATAATGGGGCTCTAGATCGTAAAGCACTTGGCAACCTAGTTTTCAACTCAAAGCCAGAACTCGAAAAACTTGAGGCAATCGTTCATCCTCTCGTTCGAGCTAGAACTCAAGAACTTCTCAAATCTGCACCTGAGGGTGCAATTGTCGTCTACACAGTTCCACTTCTAGTTGAGGCAAATGTAGATCTTGGCTTTGACACAGTCGTTACCGTTGAAGCACCTGAGGTTGAGAGAATTAATCGCCTCGTTGAATCACGTGGCTACTCGATTCAAGAAGCTAGGGCCCGCATCGCTAATCAGGCAACTGCTATCGAGCGAGCTGCTCGAGCTGACCACATCCTCAATTCCAATCAAGACATCTTCTTATTGCTTAGAGACGCAGACGCACTCTATGAGAAGTTCGCAGTAGCTAATGAGGCTAAGAAGTGAAAGGCCCAACAAGAACTTTTGCTCCGTTTGAAGTAATCAGCGAATACAAGCCTGCAGGAGATCAACCGCAGGCAATCGAGGAGCTAAGTCAGAGAATTCGTGCGGGAGAGAAGGACGTTGTTCTTCTGGGTGCCACCGGTACTGGTAAGTCAGCGACAACTGCTTGGTTGATTGAGAAGCTTCAAAGACCGACTCTCGTCTTAGCTCATAACAAGACGCTTGCGGCTCAGCTTGTCAATGAGTTTAGAGAACTGCTACCAAATAACGCAGTCGAATACTTCGTTAGCTACTACGACTATTACCAGCCTGAAGCATACGTTCCTCAGACCGATACTTTCATCGAGAAGGACTCTTCAATCAATGAGGAAGTCGAGCGACTTAGATACTCAGCAACGATGAGCCTTTTGAGCCGTAGAGACGTAGTTGTGGTGAGCACAGTCTCCTGTATTTATGGTCTAGGAGCTCCAAGCGAATATTTGGACATGTCGATTCCTCTTCATAGAGGACAAAACATTGACCGTGATGAACTCATCCGTGAATTCGTAGCTATGCAGTATCAGAGAAATGACTATGACTTCTCAAGAGGTAACTTCCGTGTCAAGGGAGACACTATTGAGATCATTCCGGTTTATGACGAATTAGCTATTCGCCTGGAGCTATTCGGAGATGAGATTGAGAACATCTACCAACTGCATCCACTCACTGGTGAAGTTATCAGGTCTATCGATACGATTTCTGTTTTCCCCGCTAGTTACTACGTAACCTCACCAGAACGCATGGGGGTCGCTCTAGAAGCTATTGAAGAAGAGATGGTAGCTAGAGTAAAAGAGTTTGAGATCCAAGGCAAGCTTCTAGAAGCCCAGCGCATAAAGATGAGAACAACATTTGACCTAGAAATGATTAGAGAACTTGGTTTCTGCTCAGGTATTGAGAACTATTCAAGGCACTTAGATGGACGTGAACCTGG
>JBEAMR010000002.1:0-9480 GCA_041165845.1 Actinomycetota bacterium
AACTAGTAAACGGGTAAACTTGTAGTAATTCGATGTCGATCTAAAACCCCCAAAATTCTTAGGAGAACCATGTCCATCATTGACGCTGTAGGCGCGAGAGAAATCCTTGACTCTAGAGGTAACCCAACTGTTGAGGTAGAAGTACTTCTTTCTGATGGTGCTTTCGGTAGAGCTGCTGTTCCTTCAGGTGCTTCAACCGGTGCTTTCGAAGCACACGAGTCTCGCGATGGTGACAAGAAGCGTTACATGGGTAAAGGTGTTCTAAACGCAGTTAAGGCTGTTATCGACCAGATCGGTCACGATGAGACTGGTTTGATTGACTTTGATGCACTAGACCAGAGACTAGTTGATGCTGCTCTTATCCGTCTAGATGGAACTGCAACCAAGTCTCACCTAGGTGCAAATGCGATCCTTGGTGTTTCACTTGCTAACGCTAGAGCTGCTGCTGAATCAACTGGCCAGCCTCTTTACCGTTACCTTGGTGGACCAAACGCATACACGCTTCCAGTTCCGCTAATGAACATCATCAACGGTGGTTCACACGCTGACAATGGTGTTGACATTCAAGAGTTCATGATTGTTCCAATTGGTTTCGATTCTTTTAGTGAGGCACTTCGTGCTGGTACTGAGGTTTACCACTCACTAAAGGCACTCTTGAACTCAAAGAACCTGGCTACTGGTCTAGGGGATGAGGGTGGCTTTGCTCCAGATCTACCAACCAACCGTGCAGCTCTAGAACTGATCTCTGAAGCTATCGGACAGGCAGGTTACGTTCTAGGTAAGCACTTCGGTCTTGCTCTGGATGTTGCAGCAACTGAGTTCTATGACGAGAAGACTGAGAAGTATGCATTCGAAGGTAAGCAGCTTACTCGTGAAGAAATGATCAAGTACTACGAAGTACTTGTCAACGACTTCCCACTAGTTTCTATTGAAGACCCACTGGCTGAAGATGACTGGGCTGGCTGGACACAGATCACTGCAGCACTAGGGGATAAGGTTCAGCTAGTTGGAGATGACCTATACGTCACCAACCCGGCACGCCTACAAAAGGGTATTGACCTAAAGGCAGGTAACGCAATCTTGGTTAAAGTAAACCAGATTGGTACTTTGACCGAGACTCTAGATGCTGTTGCTCTGGCACAGCGTTCAGGCATGAAAGCCATCATCTCTCACCGTTCAGGTGAGACTGAGGACACCTTCATTGCTGACCTAGCTGTTGCTACCAACGCGGGACAGATTAAGACCGGTGCTCCAGCTAGAAGCGAAAGAGTGGCTAAATACAACCAGCTGCTACGCATCGAAGAAGAGCTACAGGACGCGGCATACTACCCAGGTGCCGCAGCGTTCCCACGTTTTAAGGCTTAGTCGTTAGAGACTAGTCCCATGGCTAGAACCGGTAAGAAAGATGTGCGCGCTAAAGCGCAGTCTAAAGTTGGCACCTTTGGTGAAAGAGTAGGCAACGCCTTTTCTTGGACACCATCGACCATGGTGACTTTAGGTCTAATTGTGATTGGCTTCTTCTCTGTCGGTCCTCAGCTCTCTGAATACTTCACCATGCAAACTCAGATTGCTCAGCTGCAAGCAAAACTTGATGCTGACAAGAAGAACTTGGAAGAGATCAAAGCCGAGAAGAAGCGTTGGGATGACCCAGTGTTTATTAGAGCACAAGCAAGAGACAGATTGTTCTACGTTGTTCCAGGTGAAGTTAGCTACCTAGTTCTAGATGCTGATGGTCTAAACCTGAGTGACACATCTGGAACTGTTGGTGCGATGTTGGCAAAGCAGAAGAACAACGGAGCAATCTCACAGAACATCGGAACCACTAAACACAACTGGGCTGGTTCGCTAATGACTTCTGTAATTCAGGCTGGGTTAGATCAACCTAACGACCCCAAGAATCCAGCAACAGCAAGTAAGTGATGGCAATTACTCCGGCAACAGAAGCTGACCTTGCTGAGATGCAGGTTCAACTCGGTCGTCCAATGCGAGACGTCCTGGGAATCGCTGCCAGATGTGTCTGTGGTAAACCGATGGTGGTTCAAACCTCTCCGAGGCTCTCTCAAGGTGAACCATTCCCAACTTTTTACTACCTGACCCACCCAAACACTTCAGCATTACTCAGCGGGTTAGAAGCCTCGGGCTTCATGGTCAAATTACAAGAAATGCTTGAAGCTGATCCTGAACTTAGGGCGAAGTATTTAGCCGCTCACGAGAGTTACCTTGCCGAACGAGAAGCGATTGACCATGTTGAGGAACTGGTTGGCATTAGCGCTGGTGGCATGCCTACTCGAGTCAAGTGCCTACATGCTCTGGCAGCCCATTCACTGGCTAAAGGTCCAAGGGTTAACCCAATTGGAGATTTAGCTCTAGAAGAGATGGGTTTTAACCCCAGTCGGTGCTCTTGTAAGGTCAGTTCCTAGTAAAATCAAAGAAGCGCGTTGATGCGCTCAACAATCTTCCAAATCTTTGAGGAACCCAGCATGCAAAAAATTCTGATCGTCGGTGGCGGCTATGCCGGTTTTTACACTGCATTCAAGCTAGAAAAGCTACTTAGAGCAGGTGAAGCTGAAGTTACCCTTATCGATCCACTGCCATACATGACTTACCAGCCGTTCCTACCTGAGGTTGTTGCTGGTTCTATCGAAGCTCGTCACACTGTTGTCTCTCACAGAAGACACCTAAAGACCACCAAGATCATCAACGGCAAGATGACCAAGCTTGATCACGCTACTAAGACAGCAACACTAGATATTCCTGGCCTTGGAGAAGTTCAGCACTCTTACGATCAGGTTGTTGTTACTGCTGGTGCAGTTTCTAGAACATTTCCAATCCCAGGTGTTGCAGATAATGCAATAGGTCTCAAGACTGTTGAAGAAGCGATTGAGATTCGTAACCGCATTCTTACCAACTTTGACATTGCGGTTAACTTGCCAGCAGGACCAAAGCGTGACAGGTTGCTAACCTTCGTTGTTGTCGGTGGAGGTTTCGCTGGTATCGAAGTGTTCGCAGAAATGCGCAACCTTGCAAGCTATCTGATTCGTTACTACCCAGGCATCAGCTTCGCTGATGTGAAGTTCCACCTGATTGAAGCAATGGGCAGAATCATGCCTGAAGTTTCACAGAAGACATCTGAGTGGGTTCTTTCAGATCTAGATCGTCGTGGCGCAAAGGTGCACCTAAACACCCAGCTTGTCTCTGCTGCTGATGGTGTTATTGAACTATCTACCGGTGAAAAGTTTGAGAGCGATGTAATCGTTTGGACTGCTGGTGTTATGGCTTCTCCTTTTGTAAAGAACACTGACCTTCCTCTAGATGAGCGCGGTCGCATTACAGCACTTCCAACTCTTCAGGTAGCAAAAGAAGGCGTTGTCATTGACAGCGCTTGGACTGCCGGAGATGTTTCAGCTGTTCCAGATCTCTCTGGTGGTGGTGTTGGTGGTTTCTGTGTTCCAAATGCACAGCACGCAGTTCGTCAGGCAAAGCTACTTGCTGCAAACATTGTCGCTAACCTCCGTGGTGAAGGAGTCACCGAATACAACCACAAGAACCTGGGTGCTGTTGCAGGTCTTGGTCTATACAACGGTGTATTCCAATCAGGAAACATTGTTCTAAAGGGCTTCCTAGCTTGGTGTGCTCACCGCGTTTACCATGGGCTAGCAATGCCTATGTTTGAGCGTAAGCACAGAGTAATTGTTGGCTGGGTCAACAACTTCATCTTCAAGCGTGACATAGTTTCAGTTAGTGCAACAAAGGATCCTCGATTAGCCTTTGAGACCTGGGCATCGCGTCCTAAGGCCTAAAACCCTTTCGCGAATCGGCACCCAGGCATTCTAGGTGCCGATTCACTTTAATAACTCAATATCGCATTCGCCCCCATAGCCCAATGGCAGAGGCAGACGACTTAAAATCGTTCCAGTGTGGGTTCGAGTCCCACTGGGGGCACAAGTTCGCTGAGAGATTACCATTAGTTCTCTAAACAGCCGTATTTCTTGTTTAGGCTTATCTCAATGTTGCATTTAGCAACCTGATCTAGGAGAGTCATGGATTACGCAGTAGTTGGCTTCATCGCCGTTGCAGTTCTAGTTGTATTAGTTATTTGGTTCGTTAGCATGCGTAACGGACTTGTCCGTTTGAACGTTCGTGTTGATGAAGCTTGGAGCGACATCACGGTCCAGCTAAAGCGTCGTGCAGACCTTATCCCGAACCTGGTTGAAACCGTTAAGGGTTATGCCAAGCACGAGTCAGGTGTCTTTGAGAATGTCACTAAGGCACGTGCGGCAACCATCTCAGGTTCTGCTCTTTCAAACCCAGCAGAAGCAGCTAAGGCTGAAGGTGCTTTCCAGTCAGCAATGAAGTCTCTATTTGCTGTTGCTGAAGCATATCCTCAACTGCAGGCTTCTCAGAACTTCCTAGGGCTTCAGTCAGAACTATCTGACACCGAAGACAAGATCATGGCTGCTCGTCGTTTCTATAACGGTGGCGTTCGTGAACTAAACACCAAGATCAAGGTTTGGCCTAACTCATTCTTTGCTAAGAGCCTAGGATTCCCAGAGCGTGCATTCTTCGAGGTTGCCGACCGTGCAGCCATCGCTGAAGCCCCTGAGATTAAGTTCTAGTTTCTAGCTAGGAGTAGTTATGTATTCGGCTATAGCCGCTAATAAGCGCAACACTGTCTTCATCATCCTGTTTTTCGTATTACTTGTCGGTGGCTTAGCTACCTGGGGCGGATATGTAACAGGTTATGGATCTTCTGCATTCTTCATTATTGGTTTCGTGGCAATCTACGCTCTGATTCAGTATTACTTTGCTGGAGCATTCTCTGTTTCAGCATCAGGTGCAGTCCAGATTCAGAAATCAGATAACCCAAGACTCTGGAATATTGTTGAAAACTTAGCTATCACCGAAGGCATGCCAATGCCTAAGGTATACATAATCCAAGATGAAGCCCCTAATGCTTTTGCTTCAGGTAGAGATCCAAAGCACGCCATTGTTGCCGCAACCACGGGATTGCTTGCAATCATGGACGACCAAGAACTTGAAGGTGTTATGGCTCATGAGATGAGCCACGTCAAGAACTACGACATCAGAGTTTCAACCATTGTCTTTGGTTTAATCAGTGCTGTTGCTATCTTGGCTGACTTTATGCTTCGGGCTGCCTTCTATTCGAGAGGCGGTAAGGACAGAGGCCAGCTTGCTCTTATCCTGATGGCTTTTGGTTTAGTGGCCTGGATCATCTCAGCGCTAATCGGTCCAATCGTTAGCGCAGCGGTTTCAAGACAGCGTGAGTATCTAGCTGATGCAACTGGAGCTGAGATCACAAGATATCCAGATGGTCTAGCTTCAGCTCTGCAGAAGCTCAAGGAGTATGGTCGCCCAATGCGCAGAGCTGCTTCTTCAATGGCTCATATGTATATCAGTGACCCGGTGAAGCCATCTGTTGCTCAGAGACTGTTCTCAACCCACCCACCGCTAGATAAGCGTATTGAGCGTCTAAACGAGCTTGGAAGCAAGTTCTAAAGACATATTGCCTTTAGGTTTCACATTCAGTGATTCAAGTCCCTGCCACTTCTGAATATCTTTTAGGTGCTTGGCCACCGGTTTACTAGCCTGAGCAACTTCCTTATCTGAAAGCGTTGTTTCATGCCAAGCAGATTGAACAAGAAGTGTTTTGTTCTGGCGATCTGATTTGAGATCGATTCGAGCAATCAGTTTGTCTTTGTGCAGAGTCGGTAGTGAATAGTATCCGTAGATTCGTTTGGGCTCTGGAACATAGATTTCAATCTTGTAATCGAAGTTGAAGATTCGTGACGCTCGTTCTCTTTGCCAGGTTAGGGGGTCGAAGGGGGAGAGTACTGTAGTGAGGCTTGGCTTCACCAGCTTGAATTCAAAGTTGAAGAAGTCTTTGTGGAGATATGCTTTTTCTTTCCAGCCCTCAACTGTTACTTCTCTAACTATTCCAAGTTCTACGAGGTCTGCAACTATTGGCTTAGCTTCTGATGGGTAGATGCAGTAAACATTAGCGATGTCTCGAACTGTGCCAACACCCATCAGTCTTGCTGCACTACCAAAGAGTTTCATTTGAGCGCTGTGATGATCGACAGTCTTGTTCAAAATCTTCTTAGGAAGGACTTGTTCAGGTAGGGCATAGATCCTGCTGAAGTTAGTTCTACCGGCAGCAATAATCTCTCCCTGGTCTATCTTTCGCTCTAGAGCTCTCTTGACATTACTCCAACCCCACCAAGAACCTTTGCGTGTATTTTCTTCATGTTCGAATTGGGCTGCAGTCATCGGGCCATTAGCTTGAAGTTCTGCCTTTATCCAGCTGATTAGTTTCTTGTGCTCATTCTCAAAGCTCTCAGGTCTGGCAGCTCCGTTTTTGTAGTGCTGCATTCGCCAACCAAAGAGCGGGAAATCTTCCGTCTTGATGAAGCTGGCTTGGTGAGCCCAATACTCGATCAGGGTTGGGTTCTTACCTCCGGTCAGGGAATCTAGTTCACTCTTATCAAAGGCACCTAGACGGCTAAAGAGGGGCATGTAGTGGGCACGTTCAAAGACATTCACACTGTCGATCTGGAGCATTCCAAAGCGGATAATCACATCAAGAACGCTCTGGTCTTGCCTTGAGTCAAGCCCGCAGGCGTATAGGGCGAGAAGCCTTGCTTCCTTAGCGCTCAGGGTTGGTGTGGTCATCAGTCTCTTTCTCAAACTAAACTCTAATAAATAAGCAAGTGAGGTTAGTTTGTCTAATGCAACCCCGGTGGTGACACCAACCCTGAAGGATTTTGAGGCTGCTGAAGCCAATGTCTTGGCTATTGCCAAGGAAACCCCACTGCTAGATAGTTTTTACCTCTCTGAGCTAACCGGTGGACAGGTCTTCCTAAAGGCTGAGAACCTTCAAAGAACCGGTGCATACAAGCTTCGCGGTGCCTATAACCGTATGTCTAAACTCACCGCTGCAGAGCGCAAGCGTGGAGTAGTAGCAGCTAGTGCCGGTAACCATGCTCAGGGTGTTGCACTGGCTGCTTCGAAGCTTGGAATCAAGGCAACAATCTTTATGCCTATCGGAGCTTCTTTACCTAAGGTTCAGGCAACTAAGGGTTATGGAGCAGAGGTTGTTCTAACTGGAGCAACATTTGCTGAATGCCTAAAAACTGCTCAAGAGTTTTCTCAGAAGAAGAATGCCGTCTTTATTCCACCGTTTGATCACATTGACGTGGTCATCGGTCAGGGCACTGTTGGTCTAGAGATCATGAACGAACTACCGGATGTCGACAACATTGTTGTTGCTATCGGCGGAGGTGGGTTAGCTGCTGGTGTTGCTGTTGCAGCAAAGCTTTCAGCTAAAGCCAATGGAAGAAAAGTAAAGGTCTACGGTGTTCAGTCAGAACATGCTGCTCCATATGTTCCTTCAATGAAGTCAGGCAAACTAACCGAAGTTGTTACCACTCCAACTATTGCTGATGGTATTGCTGTTTCTAAACCTGGCCGTATTCCTTTTGAACTAATCAAAAAGCACGTCGACAAGGTTGTTACTGTTTCTGAGAACGAGATTGCCAAAGCAATCCTTGTCCTACTAGAGCGAGCAAAGCAGGTAGTTGAACCCGCTGGTGCTGTTGGTGTTGCTGCCCTTATTGCAGGAAAGCTAAAACTAAAGGGTAAGACTGTTGTAATTCTCTCTGGCGGAAACATGGACCCACTATTGCTGCAGAGAGTAGTTAGACATGGTCTAGCAGCAGCTGAGAGATACACCACCATCTCAGTGATGCTTCCAGATAGACCTGGACAGCTTGCTCTAACAGCAGCAGTAATTGCTAAGGCAAATGCGAACGTTGTTGAAGTGCTACACACCAGACACGGTCTTGGATTGAAGATCTCTGAAGTTGAACTAAATCTTTCAGTTGAGACCTCAGGTCACGAACATACTCTTGAAGTGCTAAAGGCGCTAAAGCAAGCTGGGCTAAAGCCAAGAATTATTGAAGCTCGCGAAGACTAACCTTCGAAGTGCTTGACTGCCACAATCTTTACGGTTAGTTCTTTACCGGTTGGGGCAGTGTATGAAACTGACTCACCAATCTTTGCTCCGATGATGGCATTGCCCATTGGGCTATCTGGAGAGTAAACAGTTAGGTCGGTATTCTCAGCCATTTCAGCTGAACCTAGTAGAAATTCCATCTGCTTACCGTTTAGTTCGATGGTGATAACCATTCCCTGCGAGACGGTGTCACTTGACTCTTGTGATTCTCCGATTACAGAGTTAGCAAGGATCTGGTTTAGACGGGCAATTCTGGCTTCGATGATGCCCTGCTGGTCTTTAGCAGCGTGGTAACCACCGTTCTCCTTTAGGTCACCCTCTTCTCTGGCATCCTGAATCTTCTTGGCAATGGCAGAACGCTCGACATTGATTAGATTGTCGAGTTCAGCCTTGAGACGGTCATACGCCTCTTGGGTAAGCCAAGTTGGACTGTTGTTCATGATGCTCCAGTTTGTTTTATGAGACCTAAATAAAAGCGCCCGACCGTAGGTCGAGCGGGATAGTGCCTATTCTAGTAAAACCAGCACTTATCGACTAGCCCCGTAACCGCCTGCTCAGTTGTCCTGAGGGTTACCTTTTGACTCACCTCAACTGGATATGCGTCCAGGGACTTGTCTCCAGGTAGAGTCACCTGTTTATAGCCAACAGTCCCATAGTCCTGCTTTAGAGCCTTCAGGGCGCAAACAACGGTCGAATTAGCTGGCTTTAGGAGTGAGAATGTCACAGTTATTTCGCCAGTTCCCAGAACCTCGTAGGCAGTGGTTTTAGGGTCCAGTTTGGTGGCACTGGAGACTGATACCCAGATCAGGAAGGACAGGAGCAAGACGGCCGAAACAGAGCCAATTACGATTGCCTGAACACGCTTTCGGCGCAGCTGGGCTGGGCTTCTACCGTATCTTTCGGCTATTGGGTTTGCTAGGTCTTCCATCAGGTTAAGGTTAACTCATGAACTTGTTATCTCTTATCGTTCTTGCAGCTGGTGAACCTGTTCCGTCAGAATCTGCAGAACCAACTGCCATTTCAACCAGCCCAGGTACCGTCGGTTGGGTCTTCACCTTTGGGCTGGGAGTTGCTGCGCTGTTCTTGATCTACGACATGGTCAGAAGAATCAGAAGAATGCGTTACCGTGAGGAAATTCTTCAGGAGATCAGTGAAGAAGAAGCGGCAGCTGAAGAAGCGGCTGAGCTATCTAAGCAAAACAAGAAGAACTAGTTTCCCAAGGAACCTAGTAGTGGTTGCATAGAAACTTGCAACACAGCCACCCAGTGGCAGATAAATGCAATCACTGTTAGCGCATGGAAAATCTCATGGAATCCAAAGTGTCCAGGGAATGGGTTTGGTTTCTTTATTCCGTAGACAACTGCTCCGGCGGTGTAACAGAGGCCACCAATCAAGATCAGTGACATCGCTAGTGCATTGAATGAAAAGAAGTCAACGATGTAGAACAT
>JBEAMR010000003.1:0-15357 GCA_041165845.1 Actinomycetota bacterium
GGGTTTGGAACATCTTCAGTCCAGTTAGCAACAACATCGATAGTCACTGGGTTGTTTCCAACTTGCAGATTGTCTCCACCAGTGACAGTTGCAACTGCATCTGCTCCAACGGTTGCTGCAACTACTGCTGCAGTTGTTCCCGCTGGGAGATTGACAGTTGAACCAGCATCAACAGGTGCGCCATCAACGGTTAGTGAAGTAAGAGCTGTGCGGCTTGAAGCAGCATTAGCAGCTGATACACCGATCGTCGCGAGACCCGCAGACGATGGTAGGAGTAGAGCGAAAATAGTTAGCAGTGATACGCGCTTTGATTTAAACACTTTATGTCTTCCTCGGTCAGTTTGACGGGTTTAATCCGCTTATGACTACATTAGGGGAAAAACAGGGGTTCTTGGCAATCTTTACCTTTTCGCAACCTAATTATTGCCGAATGTTTCACAGGCCTGAAATGTAATGGTTTTCAGGAAAAATGGCGGTGACGGTGGGATTTGAACCCACGGTGGGTTTTCACCCACACAACTTTTCGAGAGTTGCACCTTCGGCCACTCGGACACGTCACCGCGACAAACATTACTACATCAGCGCTTGTGCTCGAAGAAGTCTTTTAGGATCTTGGAGCAATCTTGGGCCAGGACCTCAGGTACCACTTCTATATGAGCACCGAGACGTTTATCTCTCAGCAAATCGTAGGCGGAACCGCTGGCTCCAACCCTCTCATCCCAGGCTCCAAACACCACTTTTGCCAGTTTTGCTGCCTGGATAGCGCCGGCACACATTACACATGGCTCTAAGGTAACCACGAGGGTGTAGCCGTCTAAGCGCCAAGAACCCAGTAAATTACTGGCATTTCGGATAGCGACAAGCTCAGCGTGGGCAGTTGGATCCTGACTTAGTTCCTTCTGGTTATGGCCTCGGGAGACGATATTGCCTTCGGAATCAACGATTAGCGCCCCGACCGGCACATCTTCGCTAGTTTTTAGAGCAATTTGAGCCTCTGCGAGGGCTTCTCGCATTAAGGGTTCCCACTGTTTAGTCAAACTACTCACCTTTATCAGCTGTGTTCTATTAGATTTAGCCTATGCGGATTCATGTGGCGAACCACCCTCTTATTACACACAAACTCACTGTTCTCAGGGATAAAGGTACCCCATCTCCTGTTTTTAGGCAGTTAGTCGAAGAATTGGTGACCCTTTTGGCCTATGAAGCCACTCGAGAGGTCAAAACCGAGGAAGTTTCTATTGAAACCCCGGTAACGGTAGCTAAGGGTATGAAACTCTCCCGCCCAAGACCAATCATCATTCCAGTCCTTAGAGCAGGCCTTGGCATGCTCGAAGGAATCGTAAAACTTCTACCAACAGCTGAAGTTGGTTTCCTAGGCATAAAGAGGAATGAAGAGACCCTTCAGCCCTATACATATGCCAATCGCCTGCCGGATGACCTAACCGGACGCCAGGTTTTCATCATTGACCCAATGCTTGCTACCGGCGGAACCCTAATCGACTCAATTGACTATGTCTTTGATCGAGGTGCGACCGATGTCACCTGCATTTGTCTCCTTGGGGCTCCAGAAGGACTAGCCGCAGTTCAAGAACATGTTGGCGATAGAAATGTTCAAATTGTTTTGGGCGCTCTAGATGAAAAGCTGAACGAACACGGATACATCGTGCCTGGTCTTGGCGATGCCGGTGACCGTCTCTACGGTTTAGCGGACTAAAACACTCCGATAAACCTAATCAACTTGACTAGATTAACTTTCCTGTCGTAATCTTTGTTTCATGACTAACAGCGCAATTCTTAACACCATGTCGGAGGCGACCTTTGGACGCCCTGTCATGATGTGCCCTGTTATGTGTATGCGAATGTGTCGCTAAAACTCATCCCATAAGTCGGCTTAGCCGCTACGAGTTCAGACACCAACACCCCAGCACCAGTGCTAAATCTGCGCACTAAAAATAAACCCATTCGCAAACACAACTCTAAGGATTTTCAAAATGACAATTGCACCAACTAACCCATTCGTAAGAACAACCCCTACCGAAACTGAAGCTAGAGGCTTTGCTCTCTACGTTGGTATCGACGAAGAAACCGCAAAAGCAGCTGGCACCTCGCTTGGTGCAGTGGTAGCAGCACTTAGAAATACTCTTGATCAAATAGCGCCAGGACTTGCAGCTGAATCTTTTGCTGCTGTTGCTCTAGCCAGCAAAGGCACCGGCGGTAGAAATGTTGATGTAGTTAGAACTGCCTTAGCTGACCCTAGAGCGCTCTCAAAACTCATTGAGAAGAATGAGGATGATGCCGCTAAGGGAGTTGTCATCGACGTCCGTCGCCACAAAGTTTTCATTGATGGAACAAATGCTGAACTAACATACAAAGAATTTGCGCTTCTGCAACTCTTGGTTGAGAACGAAGGTATCACTATTTCTCGTGATGAACTAATCCAGAAACTTTGGGGAGATGTTCACGACACATCAGTATTCGGTAGAACTATCGATGTTCACATCAGAAGACTTCGTGCCAAGATCGCAGGTTACGAAGACATCGTTAGAACTATTAGAGGTGCTGGATATCGTTTTGATGCTCACCCAGATGTTCTAATCGAAGGAATTTAATTACTAGGCTTTCGGTATGGAACTACTCCCCTACCAAGATCTATTGGATCGAGTAGTTAACCAAACTCTTGAGCTAGTGGATAGTGGTGTAGTAACGCCAATCATCTTCATTGACGGTAGAGCAGGCTCTGGTAAGTCAACTCTGGCTGCAAAGCTCCAGAATGAACTCTTCAAGCAGGGTGAATCCATGCCAAGAATCATTCACATGGATGACCTCTACGAAGGTTGGCAAGGACTAGCTCTAGGGGCAGAGTATTTACAAAGATTTATTCTCCAGCCACTTCTAACTAAAAAGTGTGCCAGCTGGCAGGAATACAACTGGGAACGCAAAGAGCGAGAACGCTGGCGGGAATTCTCCGGGGGAACACCTTTGATCATTGAAGGTTGCGGTTCTCTAAATCAATACACCAGCACTATCGCGCATATAAGCATCTGGCTTGAAGTTGATGAATCAATTAGAAGAGCACGTTGGCAAGAACGTGATGGCAATACCTTCGATGAATACTTTGATCTATGGGCAGCCCAAGAACTAGATTTCATCGCTCGAGAAAAATCGCCAAGCCTTGCCGATTACGGACTAAGCAGTCCTGCGGTTGATTAGCCAAACTCTGATACCAGCTATCAAGCTTGCGGTAATAAAGAATCCCGCGATCAGGTACGAGGCATCCTTCACTGCAGGTATAGAAGCCGAGTAGTAACCACAGAGAGTTAGGCCAACTCCCCAAGCAGCTGCTCCAACTAAGTTAGCGCTAAAAAATTTGTAGTAGTTCATCTTTGAGATGCCCGCGATAACAGGGACAAAGACTCTAGCCCAAGGCATAAATCTTGATATGACGACTGCCCACCAACCCCAAGCTAAAAAGAGCGATTCACTTTTCTGAATGCCTGTTCTAATCCAACGGCCTTTGCGTTTATCTAGATACGGTCTCCCGTAGTGGCGTCCTAAGGTGTATCCAACCTGATCCCCTAACCAAGCAGCAATGCCAACACCAGTCGCCATCACCCAAATGTTCACTCCGGTAAGCGATGATGCAGCAACTAAACCAGCAGCAAAAACTAAAGAGTCTCCGGTAATGAATGGGATGAACGCGCCGATTAGTAATCCAGTGCCAGCAAAAACCAAACCCCAAACCGCTAGATAGAAAAGGTTGGTTCCAAGCGACGGGAACCAGTCCACTATCTGATCACTGATTGCAATCTTGATGACGGGTGCTATTGAGCTAATCAACTAAGGCTTCCCGTAGAGCATAATCTCGTCGAGCTCAAGTCTTACTCGAGGCGCAACTTCACGTTCGAATGCAGGGCCTTCCAATTGATCTGCTGGAGCAATCTTGCCAACAGCAATTACAGTGAGAATTTCGTAGTCCGAGTCAAGCTTTAGCAGTTCTAGAATTTCCTCGCGAACCAAACCGCCGATGTGGTGAGTGTGCAGACCAAGCTCCTGCGCCTGGACAACCATCAGAGCGGCAGCTAGACCAGCATCGTATTTTCTGCCAGTGTTTTCTTTGCCGTCAGCAGTATTGACCTTTACCGCGACAACAATTAGTGCAGATGCGTTTGGAGCCCAAGACTGGTTGAAACCGGTTAGACCTTTTTCACAAATTGCCGAGTGCAGTGCATCATTTTTACTTATGTATGCAAAACGCCATGGTTGCAAGTTGTTGGATGAAGGTGCCCAGCGTCCAGCCTCGAGGATGGAAAGTGCTTGGTCTTGACTGAGCAGATAGTCTCTGTTGAAAGCTCTAGGGCTCCAGCGTTCAGCCAGAACAGGAGCAATGGGGGCAGCAGTAATAGCGATTTTGTTTGGTTGCATGCTCTAAGCCTAAACCTTTAGAGCACTCCTCAACGCCTGTAGTAAACCTTCGACATCCTCAGGTTTGGTGTCCCAGGCACACATCCAACGGACCTGACCAATCCGATGATCCCACAGATAGAACCAGTACTTCTCTTGAAGGCTCTCGATTATCTCTGAAGGCAGGATTGGGAAAACGGCATTGGCTTGAGTTGGGTTTGGAACACTGACTCTGCCCCCAGATAGCTCAGCGAGTTCTCGGACTCCCGAATCCAAAGCTTTTGCCATCGCGTTAGCGTGCCGTCCGCTTCTAATAGCAAGATCATTTTCTAGCAGCGCTAACAACTGAACACTAACGAAACGCATTTTGCTTGGCAACTGCATTGAAGTTTTTCTAAGGAACGGGATGGCTTTGGCAAGTTTCTCAGAATTTATAACGACAACAGCTTCTGCTGCAAGCGCTCCAATCTTTGTGCCACCAAAGCTAACTAGGTCGACCCCGGCGTCAGTAGTGAATTCTTTGAAACCAGTATTGAGCGCAGCAGCCGCATTAGACAGACGCGCCCCATCCATGTGAAGAATGAGATTATTCTCATGAGCGAAGTCGGCTAAGGCCCTAACTTCGGAAACAGAGTAGAGAGTTCCAAGTTCTGTAGTTTGGGTGATGCTGATTGCCGCGACCTGTGCTCGGTGCACAGAACCAATGTCAAATAGATGGGGCCTAATGAGATCTGGGGTTAATTTCCCATCTGGAGTCGGAACAGTCCAGAGCTTGATGCCGGCCATCTTTTCAGGTGCTCCGCCTTCATCGGAATTGATGTGAGCAGTTTCAGCGCAAATCACAGCTTCCCAGCGATCTAAAACTGATGAGAGCGCGACCACGTTTGCACCCGTGCCATTGAAGACAGGGAACACTTCTGCGCTTTGACCAAAATGATGCTTGAAGACTCTTCTTAGCTCTCCAGTGACAAAGTCGTCTCCGTAGGCTCTCTCGTGACCCTCATTCACAGCCAGCATGGCATCGAAGAGTTCGGGGTGAACCCCAGCGTAATTATCGCTAGCGAATCCTCGCCAAACTTGACGGTCTTCTAGGCTCAACTGTTCTCCTAACACTTTCGTGGTTCAAATCTATCCCCCTGCGCTTTCCTTCTAGCCAAATAGTGAATCTGGATCATAGGAATCTGACCGCATTGCTTCGTAATCCAAGATTAGACAGTCTATGCCTCGGTCTTTAGCTAAAGTTACCGCCTGAGGCTTGATTTCTTGGGCTGCGAATATGCCTCGAACCGGGGCTATAGCAGGATCTCGGTTTAGAAGTTCTAGATACCTGGTGAGTTGCTCAACTCCATCAATCTCCCCTCTGCGCTTGATTTCGATTGCAACTGTTTGACCAGCTGAGTCTCTAGCCAGGATGTCAACAGGTCCAATGGGAGTCATATACTCTCGTCGGATAAGTGCAGCGCCAGGACCGATGATTTCAATCTGTGCAGCTAGTAGTTCCTGAAGGTGGGCTTCCACCCCATCTTTGATAAGCCCTGGGTCTTTGCCAAGTTCATGATCAACATCTAGGTGAATCTCGTAAATCTGAATCCAAAGGATATCAGCCGTCTTAACCTGGCTTACTCTCCATCTGGAAATTACCCCGTCGTTTACATGCTCCTCATCCGGTTCATGTATTGAAAAATTACAGGGTGGATTCATCCAATTCAAGGGCTTATACGAACCTGTTTCCGAGTGAATCAAAATGCTGCCATCGCCTTTGAGCATCAGCAACCTTCTAGCTCTAGGCAGGTGGGCAGTGAGTCGGCCGGCGTAGTCGACTGAGCAATCGGCGATAACTAAACGCATTATTTTGTTTTAGTGTTTTTGACTTCAAGTTGCTCTAAGCGCTGGGACAAATGTTCTAGATACTGGTCTTGGTGATCCAAATGCTTTTGGATCTTAATTGCCTCTTCTAACACCGCTTCAGCATCTTGATAAGTCAGGGTCGCTCGCTTTTCTGCTGCCGCTGCTTGAATGTTCTGCCCAACGATGATTATCGGCAGTAATACAAGCTGAAGGAAGGTTTGAGCAATCCAAGCAACTATCAGAACTGGGTCTCCCGAGACAATTACAGCCGGAAGGCTAACCAGGGTTAGTGCTACAAAGATGTATGCAGCCCACATGGTGCCGACGCTCTTGGTTATGGCTAAACCAATTCGTTGATTCAAAGATTTAGGTTTGAGGTCTAAATCTTCCCCTTGGCTGGGATCCTGCGTTTTTCTCGCCTGGATGTGCGGATGCTGCACATACTGAAAACGTCTAGCTGGCTTAAGTGACATTAAGCTTCCACGTCGATTTTCATGGTTGCAGGGTTAGTCGTCACTGAACGAACTCTGATGGAACGAACTTGACCCCCCAGTTGTTCTTCAACTCTGCTCTTCAACTTCTCTGAGTCAACTTCAACGTAATCAGTTGAAAGCGAGAAACGCTGTGTGGTCTTGGGCTTCAGGATTCTCGGATGATCAACCACGAAGACCGCCAGAGCGAGGATTGAAGCATAGATTGTCTGCACGGGGATGTCGTAGGCAGGAAGCCCCAAGGTCAGGCCCATAGCCAAAGCCACTAGTAGATAAACAATTTCGTTCCAACCCAGAGTCTCAGATCGGAGCCTAAAAATAGAGATAACGCTGAACAGCGCAAACCCGAGCCCCAGAGAGATCGTGAAAGTCCCCAAAGCCCCACCAAGCACATACAGGGTTATGTTGACTAGGCAGATTGCAACAAAAACATCCCTTCGGCCATGACGTCTATAGAAAAACACATATGCCACTAGATAGAGAAGCACTAGATCAATGCTGAGAGTTGCCAGAAGAGTTGGGTAATCGATAGGGGTCACAAGGTTAGACTAGCCCAAATGAAGAAAATAGCAGGCTATCCAAGGTTTATTGCCCGCTTTGTTAGCTGGGCTTTGCTAGCATCCGCGCTAGGAGTTAGCCCTGCCAGCGCTGCCCCCGCTCTCACGCTCGCTGACATCTATAACCCTGCAAAGGTCATTAGGGTGGACCTAACTCTCCCAGCAGCTTCTGTTACCTCGCTAAATGACCCAAAAACTTTCAGAACCTACGTTCCTGGTCAGGTCAAAATAGTTACCAACACAGCTTCTAGCCCGTTACTGGATGTGAGCGTAAAGCTCAAGGGAAGCACATCAATGTCTGCCCTCAGAGCCACTCCTTCGTTCAAGATCAAGTTCAAGAAAGATGCTAACGGTCAAGGGTATCTAGGGCTGCGAAGAATGACTCTGAATGCTATGACACAGGACACCAGCAAGATTCATGAGTTTGGGGCCTATGCCCTATTCAATGCGATGAATGTCCCCGCTCCAAAGACTGGATGGGCGAAAGTGTCAGTGAACGGAGTTAGCAAAGGGCTCTACGTAAACGTGGAACAGCCTGACCAGATATTTATGGCAAAGCGCTTCAAAGACATCACTCAACACATTTACGAGGGTATTGCAACCAAAGACCTAAAGATTGGAAATGATGATGGCTTGGAGCAGACTGGCGCTTTTCTCGTCGATTACGGCTGGAAGGTGACTCCAAACAAATTTGACCTCGGTGAGCTTATTGGTGTGTCAAACGAGACAGAGCAAGCTATTTGGTTCGAGCGAATGAACGAGTACTTTGATCGGGACACGCTCATCACAACCTTTGCTGTCGAAAGCTTTCTAGGGCATTGGGATGGGTACTCGGGACCTGACATAAATAACTACTACTTGAGAAGCAGTACCAGGAATAAATTTACTTTCATACCTTGGGGAGTTGACCAAACGTTCGGAGAAAACCGCCAGACAGAAACATTGGGTGACACTTTTTACTACCCGCTGCTATCCGAACGTGCCGACCAACCGTGGGCAAAAAATCTGAAGCGAGGAATGCTCTACGTAAAGTGCATTAACTACAAACCTTGCCGCACCCAGTACCTGCTAAAGCTAAAAGCAGTCTCTGCAAAGGCAACCAGCATGAAACTTGGGGATTTGATGACCAAGACAGCGAAGATTATCGACCCGACGCTAGCTATTCAATTCAAATCAAGCCCAAGCCTGTTGACTCAAATTCGGAACGAACAGGCGCGCAGCGTTAGATTCATCGGAGTGCAGCAGTCTAAGGTGAAGAAAGTATTGGCCGAAGCTGGAATCAAATAAGAGTATTAGTCGACACTGTATTCAGTGCAGGCTACAGTAATTTGATCCTTGGCACTTCTTACCTCAGCCAGCAGTGATGCCAGAGCAAGGCTGTTGTCTTCCTCAGCATTGTATGCACTGTAGTAAAGACGTGACTTCTCAGCAAAGGTAACCATCGGTTTCTTCACATCATCGGTTCCTGCCGCCTCACCGAAGAGCTGAATGTCAGAAAGGAAAGCTGGAACTTCCTCATCCAATTCAGGAACAGCAAGGGCGGCATACTTTGCGCAGGCTTGACGATTTAGCTCACGGCTCTGCCCTGCGTTGCCGCCGGCTATGAGAGCAACCACAGTCGCCAAAGAAACGATGCTAGCCAATGCTATGTATGACTTTCTGGTTTCTGTTGGCATTTCATCAAAGGACTCCGACTTATCCTTCAACATTAGAACTAGAGCTGCGGCGTTGAGCGCGAAGGACAGCAATGTTATTGCCACGACAGCATAGAACAGAGTTGGTGTTGTAAACCTCATCAAACGGAAGATCGCCTGCACAAACGTGAAGAAATCACGATCTGCAAATTGCTGTGAATTTGGGATGATAAGAACGAGCGGTGCGATTAGCAATGACAGTGTTGGTACGCCTAGTAGAACCAATCTGATTCGATAGTCCAAACGAGTGAAGGCCAGGACTGCTGAAACGATAGTCATCACCATAAAGAGAAAGTAGACAATAACAATCCCACGGATTGCGTTGGCAAACTGAGCGTATTCGCTGGTATTTAGCACAGCGAGATAATTTGGTAGCGGCAGCCAGTAGCTTATCGGCCAGACGATAACAGCAGAAGAGACAAGTAATAGCAGGGCTGCTCTGAAACTCAAAACACGATTAGACAATTGGTCCTCCAGTAGATAAGCCTAAAGGCTTCAGTCTTTTGTGAGGAAGCTATAGCCACTGGCAAGTTCTCGGTACCAACCAGAATCTGGGATGTCGAACCTCTTCCAAGAAGCAACTGGGTCGTTGATGACCATGGTTGTTGAACCTCCACCATCGAGCAGGATGGCATCGGTAGCTCCCAAACTTTGAAGCCAGTGGCCTATCTGATCAGCGGTCGAGCCTCCCTGACGGTAACCGAAGTCAACCGCGTCCTGACCTCGGCTTGAGGTTATCAACCAAACTTTTCCGTCCTGATCCCAGCCAATTGCGGACCTAGGTCTAAATTCTTTACTGTGCTGGGAGCAGATCCAGACAAACTTAGAGTTCTGCACGATGCGAGGACCGCGACCAGCAGCCGCTATGTAAGTGGTTCTTGCTTCTGCTTCATACGAATACTTGAGAGTAACCACATCCCCAGCTTTAAATCTTCTGGCTAAGGTTGCTGCGTTGCCATTGGCTTGAAGAACCAATTCACCTGAACCAACCGTTATTCCAGCACCTGATGTGTAAACATTCTTCACAACCTGTCGACCTTGGGAATCCCAGCCAAGCCTGAGTGTGGTTCTAGATCTAAGCGGAGTCTTGCTATAGGTGCGATCAAAAATTGTTGCCCCGTTGGTGCTAACACTCTTGTAGTTCATAGCATCAAAGGTAAGTTTGGTCACCCCGTTGGATATTGTCCCGATGGTCTTCAAAGTGTCGGCTACCATGCGTGTTTCATAGACGGGTGCTGGTGCTAGGTCTAGTTTTATCTTGGTCTTGAGCTTCAACCGACCTAAAACTTTAGCTATTTCCCCTCTAGCCTGAATTACTATTCCAGAAGTCACAGGAATCTCTGCACCTTTTGGATAGACCTTGTAAATTCTGCCAACCTTTATGTGCACAGTAGCTTCACCTTTGGCTGGAACAGTTTTGTATGAATTGGGTAGATAAACCACCATGGACTCTGCTCCAGGATTGAGTTGGTTAACCCCTGTAACAGCAAACCTCTTTGTAGCGACTGCGAGAGTACCTGTAGTTCTATATCCTCGAGCTGGATCAATCTTCTTCTGAGCCATCCCGATTACCCCAGAGTCACCGGTTGGTGAGTAACTCAGAGTTCCAGAGTCAATAATCGCGTTCCAGGGCATGTTCGAATCGAAGTCAAAATAGTCACCGTTGATTGAAGCAATAGCTCTCGAACTAGCCTGTGAAAGGTCTTTGAGGGTTCTGCGTGTGGGAATCCCCTCGTGCAGTATCCCAAAGTCAATGGACCTTAAGTTTCCTTCAACTACTGATACTTTGGTGCCCAGAGGAGAAAGCGAAGCGTTCTGTGCTTGAGGGCCAGGAGCCCAAGTCCAACTCTTTGCGGTAACACCAGAATCCAAACTGACCGAAGTTTTTGATGGTGCGTTAGATAGCGCAGGTGCAGGTAAACAACCATCATCAGCCGCAACCGCCGGCGAAATCGCCAAAACAGCGCTGGAAAACACTGCCAGCATTGCTAAAGCCCTGATCATTTGCATGTTCCCTATTTCTCTTCTGAAACCAGCCTATTCCAGCAAGTTGGTTAGGCTCTAAACATGCTTCCTAAACATTTGCTTACCAAAATCGGTATAAGCAGTATCCTGCTTCTGTCTGGTAATTTGCTGAGTCCGGCATCAGCTGCACAAACTCCCAACTATGTAGAAGGCACTGATGCGGCTGCCGTGGTCTTTGACCCCCTCAAGGTAAACAACTTTCAGTTGGAAATGTCGGACGAAAATTTCAACAAACTCACCTACCCAAACGTGAGCTGGGATAACGAAGGCCCCTGGCTAGAAACAGTTATGAGTTTCACGATGGACAATAAGGTCTATGGACCATACACAGTTGGGGTCCACCTAAAAGGTGCCTGGGGTTCATGGCGAGATGTTTATGGCAAGGCTGGTTTCAAGATCAAAATGGATGCCTTTGTAAAAAAGCAAAAACTCTTCGGCATTACCAAATTCACCCTAAACAACATGGTCCAAGACCCAAGCTACATTCACGAAGCTCTAACCTACCGGCTGTTCCGCGCAGTCGGCGTCCCGACTCCAAGGGTTGGTTATGCGAATGTGACCCTCAATGGTCGCGACTATGGCCTGCACCTCAATGTTGAGACTGTAGACACCACGATGCTCAAGCGCTGGGGTCTTACCAATACACATCTATACAAAGGTGGAGTGCCAAACTTCCCAGAGCTGTATTCAGGTTATGAACCATACTTCCAAGTGGAGGATGGATCTGAAACTAATCGTCAAGACTTGACGAGGTTCCTAGATACCATGACCAACTTCAGCGGTGAAGATTGGTGGAATGAGATCACTCAAATCGCCAATATGAAAGAAATCACGTTAGATTTCGCAACCGAAGCCTACGTTGGCCACTGGGATGGCTACCCATACAACCGCAACAACTTCTACATCACCTTTGATGAAAATGGCTATGCACACATGATGCCTTGGGGTGTTGATCAGACTTGGAATGGGGGAATGGATTATTTTGGTTCACAGTCTCTGATGTTCCAACGGTGCCAAGCTTCGGAGGATTGCAATGAAATGTATCTGCAATCTATGGCCGAAGTGGCTAGAGTTGCTAACGGCCTAAGATTAGACGCCATGGCCGTCCACGTAAGCAACGCAATCCGCCAAGAGATTGCAGCAGATCCTTGGGGTCCAGGCATAGATGTCGCTGCTTCCTATCAACAGGGAACTATTTGGAATGTCAGAAACCAATACACGTCCCTAGCCAGTCGCGTCAGAGCCTGGGATACCGGTATCAGTAAGGTGTCTGTAGATGGTTCTGCATATCCAGCAACGGAGGTTGTCTACGTAGATCCAACGACTGACAGCGTTGAACTAAAAGCAATACCTTTTCAAACATACGCGACAGGTGAAACTACCTTTGTAGATGAGCTGAGCCCAGGACTAAATGTTGCCGATGTTCTCGTAACCTCAAGCAATGGTCTCCACGTGGGTTCTCACCAGGTCAACCTCTACCGGCTCTCCAATCGATCTTCAATCAACACAATCAGTTTCTTCCCTGCCAGCGTTAAAACCCCCAAGACATCAACTGGGAAACTCGCCCAACTGAAGTCAAAACTCGTTGACTCTATCGATTTAAACGTCACCTTGACGATGGCTAAAACTAAGGGAATGTCTCTAGCTAACGCGAAAACTCTTTTAGCCAAACGTAGTGACCTGATTGTAAGAAACATCACATCTGCTGGGGTAAAAGTGACTGGCCTAAAGAAAGTAGTTACCAGTTCCGGAAGCGCAGATTCGGTAAAGGTCTACCTCAAGTACAAGGACTAGTAGTAATAAATAGTTACTGTTGTACCCTTTTGAGTCTTAGCTCCTGCAATAAATGAATACGCAGCGGTCTTTATGCCCTTTGTGGTTAGTGACTGCAGGTACTTTTGAACTGCCGTCGCACGGGCAGGACCAGCAGTAGGCTTATCCTTTGCAATCAGGAAGTTGTTTGTGATGACGACCTTGGCGACAGTTCCTGCGCCAATCTTCTTAATCTGGTTCGCGATGATTGTGTTTCCCGGCTTGTTGGTCTTCGCATCCACGGTTACTACTCCGACCTTAGGGAAGGTAACAACGATAGTGTCCACGGCCTTAGGAACTATAAGTGTGACTTTGTATTCCTGTGTCGTTTCGTCTTCGGCCATAACTGTAATTACAGCTGTGTTTACCCCAACCAAGATTTCATCAAGGCCGCTAATCTCGTAGGTTGCAAATTCACTTACGACCTCAGCTTCAGCCTCTACGTAATCAGTGCCCTTAGGTAGAACGATAGTTGAACCAGCGGTTGCAGGCGCACCGTTGATCAAAATTGACTTCAAGCGCTTGTCGCTTGAGCGAGCAACGTTGATGATAATCGTGTAAACGCCGGCTTCCATGTTTTCGTCACCAGGTGTGACGGTAATGGTAACGACGTTTTCACCTGTCACTAAGCCCTCTACCTTATAAGTATTGGCTGTACTTGTTGGCTCTGCGGCTGGATCGAAATCGACTCTGGTTCCTGGGTTGTTTTCTGTAGCCAGAGCAACAGTAGGCTCGGCGAAGATGTTGACCGATGAAGTGCCGTTAGCTAACTCCCCAGGAAGCGTTGCGGAATTACTCTCATCGAATGTAACTGTGCTGTTGTTGACTTTCACACTCTTCAAAGTGGCATCGGCGCCACCGACATAAACTTTTAGAACATAAGTCTTCGCAAAGCTGTCACCTGCTGGCGGCACAATCTCAATCGAGATTAGGTTTATCCCCTTCTCGACACTGAACTGTCTAGCAAGAGTTGGCCAGACTGTCTTGTCGTTCACAAATACATCTGCGCCAGGGTCCGCCGCCTTCACGCCAACACTGATTCGCGTTGTGTTTAGAGGCAAGTTTAGGTATGCCGTTTCTTGATCAAGTAATTCAATATCGACCACTTCACCGTTGACGGTCAAAGGCTCTTCTTCGGCAAGGTCTGTGTTCTCGCTAAGCGATAGAACGTTCAAAGTAATTGTTGTGTCAGCACTGTCACCATTTTGGGCGAAGACTGAAATAACCAATGAGTTCTCGCCCTCCTGCAGAGGTGAACCAGCTGTTCTTCCGTCCCCAGTAATAACGAAGTTTGCAAGCGGATCGGTAGTCACAACTTTGACGCTCACCCTAGAAGTACCTGAAGCCAAATCAATGGAGTCACCATCGGCAACTTCGAGACCGTTAACGGTTAACAATTCTGTGCTGGTGTCATCAGACAATTCAGGAATTACAACGGTAACTACATACTCTGCTGTGGTCTCACCGTCAGCTGCTGTAACAGTGATTGTGACGGTGTTCTCACCCGGCTGAAGGTCGGTGTTGCCGTCAACCGTAAATGATGCAAATGGGTCTGTAGTTTCGACTATTACGCGAACCGCTCTGGTACCAGCACCTACCTCAACGCTACCTCCCAGCCCATCTTGGCCTGCTACGGTGATGGTGTTCACTGTTGTGTCATTGCTCTCAGCGACGATGACAATCAAACGATAGGTCCGGTAATTACCATCTTCTGCAGTCACAAGCACCTTAACAACATTTCTGCCGGAGACAAGGGTGTCCGCACCGGTAACCTCGACTGTTGTGGACTCTCGTATCGGTGTCGCCGTGATTTCCACTGATTCGGACCCATATTCCAAGTTGAACGAATCTCCGTCAGCGACGTCTTCGCCATTGATCTGGAGGGATTCAAGCTCAACATCGTCACCCAATAGAACATTTAGGTTTACTGTGTATGTTCTTGTGGTTTCACCATTTGCTGCGGTTACAGTCACCAATAGTTCGTTCGCCCCAGCCAGAAGCTCCACTCCACCTTCAATTTCGAATGTTGCTTCTGCATTGGTTGGCTCAACAGCGACCTCGACTTCAGTTGTGTAAGGGTCAAGGTTTATGATGCCGTTGTCAGTAACTTCTGTGCCGTTTACAGTAAACGATGCCAGTCCGGTATCGGAGCTAAGTGCCACGTTTAGTGTGACTGTGTATTCGGCTGTGTTTTCGCCGTTAAGCGAGGTGACAGAAACAACCAAACTGTTTTCGCCAGTCTGGAGATCAGTTCCTCCGCTGATTGCGACCTCTCCGCCATAGGTAGATTGAGCGACCACAACAACTTCAGTAGTTCCTTCGGCGATGTCCACGATATCGCCGTCTGCGACATCAACACCATCAACAGTAAACAACTTCAAAGAAACATCAGCAACATCAGGATAGATAACACCAACCTGATAAACCACAACCAAACCACTCTCAGCAGTAACAGCCACCGAAACAGTATTCAAACCAAACTGCAAACCAGTAGAACCAGAAACCACAACAGACTGCGCATAAACATCA
>JBEAMR010000004.1:0-15700 GCA_041165845.1 Actinomycetota bacterium
TGCTCAACTACCTATCGACCCATCAACGGATGTTCCTTCCGGATACACCGAGTCACAGCGTGGTGTTGCCAATGGTTTCATCGGTGAAGTCGACATCATGGACACCTGGGCAACCTCATCACTAACCCCACAGCTTGGTGGTGGCTGGCTAGATGACCCAGAGAAGTTTGAAAAGGTATTCCCATATGATCTTCGTCCTCAGGGTCAGGACATCATTAGGACATGGTTGTTCTCAACCGTGCTTAGAGCACAGCAGGAGCACGGGGTTCTGCCTTGGTCTGATGCTGCTATCTCTGGTTGGATTCTTGATCCAGACCGCAAGAAGATGTCTAAATCAAAGGGCAACGTAGTTACCCCTAACGATCTTCTGGTTGAGCACTCATCAGATGCTGTTCGTTACTGGGCGGCAAGCGCTCGTCTTGGAACAGATGCAGCATTTGATACCGGACAGATGAAGATCGGCAGAAGACTTGCTATCAAGATCCTCAACGCAGCCAAGTTCGTGCTTAGCTTTGATGCTCCTGCAGCAGAAGCTAAGGCAACAGAAGCCATTGATCAGAGCTTGTTACTAAACCTCGCTCAGGTAGTCAAAGAAGCTACCGCTGCATTTGATGCATACGATCACACCAAGGCACTGGAAGTTGCTGAGAAGTTCTTCTGGAACTTTACCGATGACTATCTAGAACTTGTTAAGGAACGTGCTTATGGTCAAGGTGGCTTCTCAGACGTTGAGCAGGCATCTGCTCTGGTTGCTTTAAGAACAGCACTGCTAACCCTCCTTAGACTCTTTGCCCCATTCCTGCCTTTCGCAACCGATGAGGTCTGGTCTTGGTGGCAAACCGGAACAGGTTCTATTCACAGAAACTCATGGCCTAAGGCTGAAGAGCTAGAGACAGGACTTGAGGCAGGAAACTTTGATCTACTTCCTTTAGCCTCAACTGCTTTGTTTGGAACCCGTAAGGCTAAGAGCGATGCTAAGGCTTCTATGAAGGCTGATGTTCTAGAGGCAACCATGACTGCTCCTCAGGAGATAATCGCACGCCTAGAACTAATCGCTGCAGATCTAAAGGCTGCTGGAAGAATCCATAACCTGAAGCTAAATAGCGGTGCTGAGTTCTCTGTTTCTGATGTGGTTTTAGCTCCTAGCGCTGAATAACTTTTCGCTATCAACACCTAAATCTGTCTGGTGTTGGGTCTAGGCTTTTGCTCATGACCTTTGAAAACGAAAACCCATTTGCCCTGCGTTCAACCCTTGAATTCGAGATGCCTGACTTCTCAAGAATCAATGACGAAGCCTATCTACCTGCCTTCTACGCAGGTTGTGAGGAACAGTTAGGCGAAGTTCACGCCATTATCGACCAAGAAGAAATAACCTTCGAAAACACCATCGTTGCGATGGAGCGAAGTGGACAGATGCTGATGCGCATGCTGATGGTCTTCTACAACAAGTCTTCAAGCGACACCAGCGACCGCCTTGATGAGATCGAAGCAGAGATTGCTCCTAAGCTTGCCGCTCACATGGATGAGGTAAGACTCAACCAAGCACTATTCTCAAGAATCAAGCATCTGCACGAGAACCGTGACTCGCTAGAACTAGGAACCGAAGAAGCCTGGCTACTAGAGCGTTACTACCTTGACTTCACACACTCTGGTGCTCACCTGACCGACGCACAGCGTGAAGAGCTAAAGGTGCTAAACGAGAAACTATCTGGTCTTGAAACGAAGTTCGGCACCAACCTGCTAAACGACACCAATGACCTAGGAATCTTAGTTGATGATGTTGCAGAGCTAGATGGGCTTGATGAGAACCAAATTGCTGCTTGTGCAGCGGCTGCCAAAGACAGAGGCCAAGAAGGCAAGTACTTTGTTGCGATGGTTAACTTCACCGGTAACCCAACCCTAGCTAACCTAACGCACCGCGGCCTTCGCGAAAAGATCATGAAGGCATCTCTGCTAAAGGGTGGACGCGACAACGAGAACGATAACCGTCCAGTTCTTCTTGAGATAGTCAAGCTTCGTGCACAGCGTGCAGAACTTTTCGGTGTGAAGACTCACGCTGAGTATGTTCTGCAGGACAGAAACGCACAGAACCCAGAGAACGTCCACAAGATGCTCAAGCAGATTGCTCCGGCAGCAGTTCGTAACGCAAGAGCAGAAGGCGCTGAACTTCAGAAGTCAATTGAAGCAGCTGGTGAGAGCTTTGAGCTAGCTTCATGGGACTGGGACCTATACACAGAAAAGGTTCGTCTAGCTAAATACAACCTAGACACTTCAAAGATGAAACCATACTTCGAACTAGAGCGTGTACTTCACGACGGTGTTTTCTTCGCAGCTAACAAGCTCTTTGGAATTACCTTCAAGGAACGTAAAGACATCAAGACTTACCACCCAGAAGCTAGAGCATTCGAAGTCTTCAACGAAGATGGCTCGAAGCTTGCGCTGTTCATCGGTGACTTCTTCACTCGTGATTCAAAGCGCGGTGGAGCTTGGATGAACAACCTAGTTGACCAGAACCACCTTCTAGGTCAACTTCCAGTTGTTGTAAACAACCTAAACATTCCTAAGCCACCAGAGGGTCAGCCTGCACTTTTGACCTATGACGAGACCACTACCCTGTTCCACGAATTTGGTCACGCCCTCCACGGAATGCTCTCTGATGTCACCTATCCAAGGTTCTCTGGAACAAGCGTTGAAAGAGACTTCGTTGAGTTCCCATCTCAGGTAAACGAGATGTGGATCACCTGGCCAGAAGTTCTTGATAACTACGCAAGACACTATGTAACCGGTGAGAAGCTTCCTCAGGAATGGGTAGATAACCTAAAGGCAGCTTCAGCATTCAATGAAGGTCATGCAACTACTTCATATCTAGCTGCCGCGATTCTTGACCTTGCATGGCACTCACTGCCAGCTGAAGCGACAGTTACAGATGTTGAAGAGTTTGAAGCTAAGGCGATTGCTGATTACGGACTGGACTACGCACCAGTTCCAACTCGTTACCGCTCAACATACTTCTCACACATCTTCGCTGGCGGTTACTCAGCTGGATACTACGGATACATCTGGTCTGAGGTTCTGGATGCAGACACTGTGAACTGGTTCAAGGAGAACGGTGGAATGACCCGTGCAAACGGCGAGCACTTCCGCAAGAGCCTCCTAAGCCGCGGTGGATCATTGAACTCAATGCAGATGTTTAGAAACTTCCGTGGTCAAGATGCAACCATCGAGCCACTACTGAAGCGTCGCGGACTACTTTAGAAACTTAAGTCTCTTTAGTTTCAACAAACCGAGTACTGCAAGTCCTGTCAGGATCGCCCAGAACGCTGCCCCTACCGAGAAGAAGGTAACTGCGCTTGAAGCAACTAGGAATGTGATTACTGCGGGAATGCGCTGCTCAACATTTTCAGTCATAGATGCGAATGAGTTCACGATAGTTGGCAACAGTGCAAGCCCGCTAGCAGCGAGTAGGAGCTCTCTAGGAGTCTGATAGACAAACGCAATTGCAACACCGGCAAAGATCGCAAAGATTAGGTAAACCACTCCTCCGCTAACCGAGGCTAACCAGCGCCTCTTTGGATCTTTATGTGCATGTTCATTTGCGTTGAGTGCTGCTGTAATGGCAGCGAGGTTCATCACAAAACCTCCGAAGAATGAGACAAGAACCGTTCCAAGACCAGTGGTAACAAGTGAATATCTGAAAGGAACTTCGTAACCATAGGTCTTCATGATTGCGATACCCGGAATGTTTTGCGATGCCATAGCAACCAAATACAAAGGCAAAGCGATAGTGAATACGCTGGCGGGGCTAAAGGTTGGCTGGATGTATGAGAGGTTGATAGCCCAGTCAGAAGCCGAAACGCTTAGCCCCTGATTTAGACCAATAAGAGTAAAGGCAAGAACTATAGCGACCGGTGAGGCCCATATTGGTGCTAACCAGTAAAGAAGTAACCAAACAGCGATTACCGGAAGTACCAAGGCTGGGTAAGAAGCACTGGCTGCAAAAGGAGCAACACAGAAACTGAAGATCACACCTGCCAACATTGCACTAGCAATTGATTTAGGGATTGTCGAGACCAGTTCACCGAGCTTTGGCCATAGACCAGTTAGAGCAAGTATGAGCCCTGTCAAAAGGATTCCTCCCATAGCATTGGTGAAACCAACACCACTAACTGCTGAACCTGCTAGCAGAGCCGCTCCTGGCGTTGACCAGACAACAGATAGCGGCATCCTGTGACGCCAGCTAAGGAATATCGAAAGCAAACCGTATGCAACAAGCATCAGAGCAACCATGCCAATTGTTTGTTCTTTGGTAGCACCGAGTGCGACAAAAGCACTTAGAAAGATTGCGGTGGTAGCAGCTGTTCCAGTAACGCTGGCAACAAAGCCAGCAACGATTGGTGCTCGTAATCCTGAGCTAGAACTCAATTACTAAGCCGATTTCTCTTGCCTAGTTGATTTGAATGGTGCGATGACTGGTTGCTCTGTTCCTGCTACAACACCAGCAGTAATCTTCACGATGCCTTGTGCTGCGCTGCCAGGGATTTCAAACATTATTGATGCAAGTGTTTCCTCCATAATCGCGCGAAGACCACGAGCACCTGTCTCGCGCTTGATTGCCTCTTCAGCGATCGCATCGAGAGCTTCAGCGTCAAACTCAAGTTCGAAACCATCAAGTTCAAACATTCTCTGATATTGCTTGACCAAAGCGTTCTTCGGCTCAGTCAAAATCTGAATCAGTGCTGGCTTATCCAAAGGAGTAACGGAAGCAAGAACTGGTAGACGACCAATGAACTCTGGAATCAGACCGAATTTACGAAGGTCTTCAGGCTGGACCTGAGTAAAGATATCTGTCTCTTCGTCCTTGTTGCGGATCTCGGCCCCAAAACCAATGCCCTTCTTACCGATACGGCCCTGAACGATAGTTTCCAGGCCAGCAAAAGCACCAGCAACGATGAACAAGATGTTAGTTGTGTCCATCTGGATAAATTCTTGCTGAGGGTGCTTACGCCCACCCTGAGGAGGAATAGAAGCAACAGTTCCTTCAAGAATCTTCAATAATGCCTGCTGGACACCTTCACCTGAGACATCTCGGGTAATAGAAGGGTTCTCAGCTTTGCGAGAGATCTTGTCGATTTCGTCGATGTAGATAATGCCGTGCTCTGCGCGCTTCACATCACCATCAGCAGCTTGGTAAAGCTTGAGCAGAATGTTCTCGACGTCTTCACCGACATAGCCAGCTTCAGTCAAGGTAGTTGCATCAGCAACAGCAAAAGGAACGTTTAGCTTCTTGGCTAGGGTTTGAGCCAGGTAGGTCTTACCGCAACCGGTTGGGCCAACCATCAAAATGTTTGACTTGGCAATCTCAATCGCATCATGCTCTTTACCTGAGGCAGTTAAGGTCCCGCGGGAGCGAATGCGCTTGTAGTGGTTATAGACGGCAACTGAAAGAGCCTTTTTAGCCTGGGTCTGACCAATTACATACTCGTCAAGGAACTTGAAGATTTCCTTAGGTCTAGGAAGCTCAAAGTCATCGACAGGCTTCTCAACCTTGCCCATCTCCTCGAGGATGATCTCATTGCACAGGTCAATACATTCATTACAGATGTAAACACCTGGGCCTGCGATGAGTTTGACGACCTGCTTCTGCGTCTTTGAACAGAAGTTACATTTGAGCATGTCGCCAGATTCGCTGAGTCTAGTCATGGATTAAGCCTACTCAGCAACTAGGACATTGACTCGTAGGCAAGGCATAGCTCTAAAGACTAAGGCCAGGTTGGGAGTTCCCAGCCTGGCCTTGGTCCTGAAAGAGAGTTACTTGATCCAGTAGATCTTGGCGTCAGTTCCCTTGTTGGCACCATAAATCTTGGCTCTGATGACTTGGAGACCTAGAGTCCCCTTTGGAGCCTTTACTGTGGTCGAAACCTTTCCAGTAGCGTCTGAAATCTCAGACCACTCTTCGACGTCATCACCTTCACCGAATGACTCGAAAGTCACTGTTGTTCCTTTGACGAGTTGACCGCTCAGGTTGGTCAACTTGAAGCTGATAGTCTTTGAAGTTCCAGCCTTGACTTTCTGGGTTGGGGTGACCGCAGTCAACTTAGGGTTTACAAAGTGTAGGAAAAGTAGGTCCTTGTCCTCAGCACGTTCAGCTGAATCGCTCGGGTGAGCCTGCATGCTTGGTGCCAGGGTGGTTTGCAGGCACATGGTGTCATCACCACAGTCAATGCCCTTGGAGTACTGGTTTAGCTTATTCAGTGCTTTAGGGTATTGCTCTCCTGAAATGTTCCAGTTCTTCATGGTAAAGGTTGCCTTACCGAATGAGTCGGTTCTACCGATAATTGCAGTTTCACCGGCACCCATCTGGGGTTGGTCACCACACCAGTCGCGAACGATAGCGCTTGTGTTTGGTCGGTTGCTACCTGGATAGTTGGTCGCCATGGTAGTTGAGAAGGTGGTCTTCGAACAAGAAGCACGCTTATTGACAATTAGATAAACAGTTGTGTTGGTGATTGCAGTTCCGGCCGCGTTGGTGTACTTATAGGTAAGCGAGATATCACTCTTCACGTCTGCATACATGGCAATCGCGTTCAGTCCCTTACCATAAAACTGATCCCAGCTACCCTTTGCATCTGCAGTTAGGTTTACGGTGTTTGTAGCTCCTGGTAGTGGAGACACCAAACGCATGATGTAGTTACCATTCACCGGGGCAACATATGCAGCATAGGCTGGTTGAATTGCCAAAGAGCCAAGAACTGCAAGTACCGTAGTTCCTCCAACAATTAGTCTGCGTATTTTCTTATTCATTTGGTGCCTTTCATTTAGTGATGGCTCGCACAAGCTCTTATTTTGTTGTTACTTTTCCTACTCCATCAACTGAGTAGTACCTAACCCAGTCAATTTTCAAATTCGATTCATTCAAGTTAGGGTCAATACTTCCTCCGAAGTGTCCACCCATAGCAAGATTGAAAATTGCATAGAAAGTTGGCGCTTGACCCTGAGCATTTGGCCCAAAAGGCCATCTGGTAAGTCCTGTATCGGACTTTCTAATGCTGTAGACAAGGATGTCGTCTAGGAAGAAGCTGATCTCCTCTGGTTCCCACATCATGCCGTAGCGGTGATAGTCAGAACTTAGATCAACCATCGCATCCCTGGTGCCACCCTTATATTCGTGACCACCACCACTGTTGGCGTAGTGGACGGTTCCATAAGTAATGCGGGGGTAAGTGCCTTTAAACTCCATAATGTCTAATTCACCGCAGGCAGGCCACGGTGTGGTTGCGATGTTGGTTCCCAGCATCCAGAAAGCAGGCCAGGAGCCGTCACCAGCGGAGAGCTTGATTCTGGACTCTAGGTAACCGTAGGTGAAACCAACCTTGTTGTAAGTAGTAATTTTTCCGCTCAACCATTCACACCTACCGAAGTAGCAGCTGTAATTCGTTGAACTGGTTTGTCGGGTCGCAGTGATAGTCAGGTTACCTTGGGTTGAGCCATCGTGAGCGTTCTTTGAAGCGAGGTAATACTGTCTCTCGCTATTACCCCAACCACAATTGTTATAAGGAGCAGCACAACCATCTGTTATGTCCGCAGTCCACTTAGTCGAATCAGGTGCAGTACCTGCCGCTCCATTAAATTCATCTGCCCACAGAAGTGTCTTCACCACTGGTTCGGGTTGATTGCCTATGGAAAGCAAGCGATCAATTGGAACCGAAGCGAAGTATTGATCGTTTGAAGGAGCAGCTGCTCTGACAATGCAGTCACCGAGAGCTTTTGCGTGAACTTTGGTTCCAATGATGGAACAGATTGCTGGAGTAAGTGACGTGAAAACAGCATCTGGGCCGGCAGTCACTGCAAACAGTTGCTGATCCTCATCGCCGAGGAACATGTCAGCCGGTTGTCCAAATAACACGGAGTTGCCGAGTTTGGAAGCTTTAGGTGTTGCTGTAACTACAACACCAGGTGAAACATATTTACCGCTTAGGGACGAAACAGTGAAGCGATAGCTTGAGTAATTTGTGAGTCCCGTGAATCTAACCGAGGTGAGAGCTGGAGAGAGTGTTTTTACACTTGACCAGTTTCCCTTACTTGCAGTGACACGATAGCCAGTGATCTTGAACTTAGCAGTGCTCACAGCCTTGGCCCACTTCACTAGTGCAGCAGCATCGCTAGCAACAGCGGTTACGTATTTGGGCTTAGACAAAGAGGAGTTCAAAGTTGCTGCGTTAGTTACATTGCCAAATGAGACCATGGCAAAAATCAGGCTGCTAAAGCCGAATAGTCTGATTACGTTGCGCAACTTGGATACCTCAATAACTAGCGTGGAGGCGTTTCGCACAAAACGTTATGTTCAGGCTAACAGTTAGCAACCCAATCACACTCAGATACTGAGTTGGTATATGGAAACGTTACCTAAGCTTTTCTCGAGGTCAGCACCTGATCGATAAGGCCGTATTCGAGTGCTTGAGCTGCG
The DNA here is from genome assembly GCA_041165845.1 of Actinomycetota bacterium. Classification (GTDB taxonomy): domain Bacteria; phylum Actinomycetota; class Actinomycetes; order Actinomycetales; family Microbacteriaceae; genus Rhodoluna. The sequence continues at coordinate 8,465 of JBEAMR010000004.1, forward strand.
GTAAGAATCTTGTCGCGCTCAATATCTTTGCTGACCTGCTCCTGAGACTGCTTGGAATGCTTAGCAATAGTCTCTTCTAACCAGACACGCATACGCATGATTTCAGCGGCCTGAATCTCAATGTCAGACGCTTGACCACGACCGCCACCACCAGATGCTGGCTGGTGAATCAGGATAGTTGAGTTAGGAAGAGCTAGACGCTTGCCTGGTGCTCCACCGGCTAGTAATACTGCAGCAGCGGAAGCAGCTTGTCCAAGACAGACAGTCTGAATCTGAGGCTTGATGTATTGCATTGTGTCGTAAATAGCAGTTAGAGCTGTGAATGAACCACCAGGTGAATTGATATACATAGTGATATCGCGATCTGGATCCTGTGATTCAAGTACTAGTAGCTGAGCCATGATGTCATCAGCTGTTACGTCATCAACCTGTGCACCAAGGAAAACAATTCTGTCTTCGAAGAGTTTGGTGTATGGGTCAAGGTGACGGTAACCGTAAGGAGTTCTCTCTTCGAAAGAAGGAAGGATGTATCTGGCTTCAGGCATGTTGTGAGTTGTCATGATTTCTATTCCTTACTTCTTGCCTACGCCAGTTGAAACAGCCGCGAATTCTTGAATGTGATCAACGAAGCCATATTCCAGAGCTTCTTGAGCGTTGAACCAGCGGTCACGATCACCATCAGCCATAACCTGCTCAACAGTCTTACCGGTCTGTTTTGCTGTGATTGCTGCTAGCTGCTTTTTCATGTCGTTGATTAGGAAAGCCTGTGTCTGAATGTCAGCAGCTGTTCCACCGAAACCACCTAGAGGCTGGTGGAGTAGAACTCGAGTGTTAGGGGTTAGGAATCTCTTACCCTTGGTTCCAGCAGTTAGTAGGAACTGACCCATTGATGCACACATACCTATACCAACGGTGACAACATCGTTTGGGACATACTGCATGGTGTCGTAGATAGCCATACCAGCGGTTATAGATCCACCTGGTGAGTTGATGTAGAGGAAGATGTCCTTGGTTGAGTCTTCAGCTGCGAGAAGGAGCATCTTGGCGCAGATCTCATTCGCATTGTCATCGCGAACGTCATCGCCTAACCAAATGATTCGGTCCTTAAGCAGTCTCTCGAAGACATTGCTCATCTGAGTATTTTCAGCCATCTATAGTTCCTCTATCTTTGTATGGTGCCTAATCAAGATAACCGAGGAAACTGCTAAATCTTCGCAGTGTTCGCCACAGGCAAATTTAGTCGTGGTCGTGACCCTCGTGGTTCTCAGGAGCAAAGCCATCATCAGTCTTTGTGAATTCGGCTAGGTCAACCTTCTTGCCATCACTGTCAGTAACAGACGCGGCCTCAAGTACAACAGATAGTGCCTTGCGACGTGCTACCTCAGCCACGAATGAAGGAATCTGACCCTGCTCATCAACTACCTTGACGAACTCGTTGGGCTCCATGCCGTAAGACTGGCTTGCCTGGATTAAATACTGAAGCAATTCGTTTTCGTTGACCTTTACCTGCTCAGCTTCAGCGATCGCATCTAGCAACATCTGAACCTGGAAAGACTTAGTTGATTCAACTAGGACTTCTTCACGGTGCGGGTCATCGCTAGCCTTACCTTCGCTTTCTAGGTGACGCTCAACATCAGCGTTGATAAGTTCTTCTGAAACAGGAACATCAACCAAAGTTAGTAATTGCTCAGTTAGTAGTTCACGAGCCTGGAGACCCTGAGTGTATGACTTACTTCTCTTAATCTGCTCTTCTAGCGATGAACGAAGTTCCTTGACAGTGTCAAACTCACTAGCCATCTGAGCCCAAGCATCATCTAGAGCTGGAAGTTCGCGTTCCTTCACTGCATTTAGAGTCACAGTGATTTCAGCTTCCTGGCCAGCCTTGTCGCCACCAACAAGCTTGCTCTTGAAAGTTGTGGTCTCACCAGCTGTCAAAGTGTCTAGTGCATCATCGATGCCATCTAGTAGTGAATCGCTACCAATCTCATAAGAGATGTTCTGGGCCTGGTCAATCTGCACGCCATCAACTGAAGCAGTCAAATCAATAGAGGTGAAATCACCCTTTTTAGCAGGACGCTCAACAGTGATGAGAGTTCCAAAGCGTGAACGTAGGCGATCCAGCTCTGCTTCAACCTCATTCTTTTCAACTTTGATGGTGTCAACGGTTACTTTCAAACCCTTGAACTCAGGGAGTTTGATTTCAGGTCTTACTTCAACTTCGATTTCAACAACTAGGTCGCCCGCAAAAGTCTTCTCATCTGGAGTTGACTTCACATCAGCTGAAGGCTGACCCAGTGGACGAAGTTTTTCCTGCTCAATAGCTTTGCGGTAGATAGAGTCAAGACCATCGTTGATTGCGTGAGCCAAGATAGCTCCGCGGCCAACTCTTTGATCAAGAATTGCAGCAGGGATCTTGCCCTTACGGAAACCAGGAATGTTTACTGTCTCAGCGATGTGCTCGTAGGCGTGATCAAGGCTTGGCTTGAAATCTACTGGGTTAACCTCGATGGTTAGCTTCACACGGGTTGGGGTTAGGCGTTCAACTACAGTCTTCAACGGTATCTCCTGAGCAAGGTTTCACTAAAAGTGAACCGGTTTTGTTAATCAAAAATGGTCGGGGTGACAGGACTCGAACCTGCGATATCCTGCTCCCAAAGCAGGCGCGCTAGCCACTACGCTACACCCCGGTGGTTTTTACCCTTACTTTCGTAAGAACAAAACAACCTTGGTAATCCTAACCCATAGAATGTATTTACGCTTAAAGTTCTAAGCATTGCGGATGTAGCTCAATGGTAGAGCCTCAGTCTTCCAAACTGATGGTGCGGGTTCGATTCCCGTCATCCGCTCCAATTACCTCTGACAGCCTGGGCACCAGTAGAGCTTCCTAGTGGCCATAATCTCTATAACTACCGTCCCTGAGCACCTCAAACAGGGTAAACCCTCACGTTTATAGACATAGTTCCGGTCCGCCTTTTTAGGCCGTTTAGTCAGAACTTCTTCCCTGGTGATCATGAATCCGGTCTTAACCCCGACCTTCATAAGCTTCACCGAATCTTCCCAAAGGGCTATTACCTGCTCGTTAGAGAGCTGATTTCCTAAAACGTGCGGACTGATTCCAGCCCTGAACAGAATCTCTGCTCGATAAACATTGCCAATACCGCTGATGACATCTTGGTTCATTAGCAGTAGCCCGATAGCACTCTTTGACGATCTAACTCGGTCCACAAACTTGGCTTGCTGAATTTGTTTTGGGTCTGCATTAGTTGGATCTGGACCCAATCGCTTCTCAATTAGTTTCACTGATTTGGTATCGATAACTTCACAAACAGTTGGGCCTCGTAGGTCAGCAATATTTTCTTCATCGAAGAAACGAACTCGAACAGCACCGGTGAGAATTTCTTCTTTTTCTCTTGAAACAAATCTCCACTTGCCATAAATTCCTAAGTGCACTCGACAGGTTAGTTTGTTATCGAAATCAATAAAGAGCTGCTTACCGATTGCTCTAACATTCTTGATCTTGTGACCAGAGATGAGTTCTGCTTCAGAGCTAAATCTCCCCTGCGGTGAATCAACTTGAACAGGCTTTCCCTTAAACAACTTATTCAGTTGATTAGCATGGCGTTGAACTGAATGACCCTCAGGCATAGGGGCTAAAGAATCTCACCGGTTTGTTCGTAAATCCCGATCTTGCCAATTCTGCGAGTGTGTCTTTCATCTTGAGAGAAATGTTCTGACACAAAAGCAGTAATCAGTACTAGAACTTCTTCTTGGCTGTGTTGACGAGCACCGACAGCAACCACGTTTGCGTCATTGTGTTGACGTGCAAGCTTAGCTGTGTCCAGGTTCCAAACCAGAGCCGCCCTAATGCCCTTGACCTTGTTGGCAGCAATCTGCTCACCGTTACCAGAACCACCGAGAACGATACCAAGAGCCTGAACCCCAGCATCCTCATCTGCTCTAACGGCAAGGGCTGCATTGATGCAGAAACTTGGGTAGTCATCCAGCGGGTCATATTCCCTAGGTCCGTGGTCAAACACCTCATGGCCAGCCTTGGTTAGTTCGGCAATGAGGAAGTGGCTGAGGTCTAGACCTGCGTGGTCTGTGGCTATGTGTATACGCATTTAGGGCTTCTTTTTTGGTTATCGTTGGTCAATACTAGGCTAGTTCCTAATAACCCTTAACAACCATTGGAGTTTGTAATGCCTGCAGAAAACCTAACCCGCCTGGAAGCCATTGAGCGTGCCGAGCTAGTTGAGGTCATCTCATACACAGTTGAGCTAGATCTAGACAAGGGCGAAGAGGTCTTTGGTGCTGCCACCACCGTTAAGTTCAATAGCCACAAGATTGGTGCCTCAACTTTCATTGACGCCATCACCAAGACCGTTCACCGAGTAACCCTAAACGGCAAGGACCTTGATGTTGCAGCTGTCAGCGATGGCATCCGTATCCAGTTAGATAACTTAGAGGCAGAAAACGAACTGGTTGTGGTTAGCGATAACCCATACATGCACACTGGTGAGGGTCTCCACAGGTTCGTTGACCCAGTTGATAACGAGGTCTACCTATACACCCAGTTTGAAGTTCCAGACTCGAGGAGAATGTTTGCTGTCTTTGAGCAGCCAGATCTAAAGGCAACTTTCCAGTTCACTGTTTCAGCCCCCTCAAAGTGGAAAGTCATTTCTAACTCTCCTACCCCAACTCCAGTCGATCGAGGCGATGGAACATCAATATGGGTTTTCGCTCCAACACAAAGAATCTCTTCATACATCACGGCTCTCATCGCAGGTCCATACTCAGAGTGGCGCGATGAACTAACTTCAAGCGATGGCAGAACCATTCCACTTGGTGTTTACGGTAGATCATCTCTGGCTAAATACATCGATGCTGATTACATCTTCGAAAAGACCAAAGAGGGTTTCACCTTCTTCGAAGAGCAATTCCAGTATCCATACCCATTTGAGAAGTATGACCAGCTCTTTGTGCCTGACTTCAACGCTGGTGCAATGGAAAACGCGGGAGCGGTCACCATCACTGAAAGCTATGTCTTCCGAGGAGCTGTAAACGGCTTCATTAAGGAAAGAAGAATCATTACTGTTCTTCACGAACTTGCTCACATGTGGTTCGGTGACCTAGTCACCATGCGTTGGTGGAATGACCTATGGCTTAACGAGTCATTCGCTGAATACGCTTCATACCTTGCAACTGCAGAAGCAACCGAATACAAAGAAGCCTGGACTACTTTCACCTCTCACGAGAAGTCATGGGCATACCGTGAAGACCAGATGCCTTCAACTCACCCAGTTGTTGCAAACATCCGTGACTTAGAAGATGTTCAGGTTAACTTCGATGCCATTACATATGCAAAGGGTGGCTCAGTGCTGAGACAACTTGTTGCCTGGGTAGGTCAAGAGAACTTCATGAAGGGTCTTGCTTCATATTTCAAGAAGCACGCCTTCGGAAACGCAGAACTAGTAGATCTGCTAACTGAACTAGAGCTAACTTCAGGTCGTGAACTTCGTGACTGGTCAAAGCTATGGCTTGAGACATCAGGTGTTAACACCCTTCGTGCAGAACTAACCGAAGATGCTGATGGCAACATCTCCACATTCGCTGTCCTGCAGTCACACCACCCTGACTACCCAACGCTTAGACCTCACCGTCTAGGCATTGGTTACTACAACAACCAGAACGGAAAACTAGTCCGCACTCACCGTGTTGAAATCGATATCGATGGCGCTAAGACAGAAGTACCAGAACTTGTTGGAACAGCGCGTCCAGACTTAATTCTTCTAAATGATGGCGACCTGGCTTACGCAAAGCTTCGTCTAGATGATCGTTCATGGCAGACCACTTTGGATCACCTAGCTGATTTCACTGATTCACAGGCTAGAGCTCTCCTCTGGGGTGCTGCTTGGGATTCAACAAGAGATGCCGAAGCTGATCCAAAGGACTTTGTTCACCTAGTTCTAAAGAACATTGCAACTGAGTCAAACGCTACAGCGATGATGACACTTCTTAACCAGCTGGTAACTGTTCAAAGCATGTATCTAAAGCCTGAGAACAGAGCAGAGTACAAAGCCAAGATTGGTGATGCACTGCTAAAGATGGCAAGAGAAGCTGAAGCAGGTTCAGAAGCCCAGCTTCAGTTCCTAAAGTTCACTCCTCGCTTCGCTTCAACTCCTGAGCATGCATCTGCACTGCGAGCAATCCTTTCTGGAGAAGAGAAGCTTTCAGGTCGCGATATTGACACTGACCTGAAGTGGGATCTACTAACCGGCCTTGTTACCCTAGGCGCTGCGGATGTTGCTGAAATCGATGCGATGTTGGCAACTGACAACACTGCTAACGGTCAGAAGGCTGCTGCTCATGCTAAGGCATCAGTGCCAACAGCAGAAGCTAAGGCAGCAGTTTGGCACACAGCCGTTGAAACTAACGACTGGTCAAACACCATCCTGCAGTATTCAACTCTTGGTTTCTCAAGAGGAGCAAACATCGAACTTCTAGCTCCTTACGTTGAGAAGTATTTCCAGGACGTTCTGAAAATCTGGAATACCAAGACCTTCAAGATGGCTGAGTATGCAATCGTGAACCTTTACCCAATCACCATTGCAACCAAGGAGCTAGCAGATAAGACCAGAGCGTTCCTGGACACTCCAGAGATCACTGCTATCCCTGCACTTCGTCGTCTACTGGTTGAGAACCTAGATCCAATCGACCGCGCTCTCAAGGTTCAGGCTAAAGATAACTAACCATGTTCAACTCGGATTTCGCTGATGCACTAGCGGCCTTCTATGTGAACTGGGGTCCAGCTATTCGTATTGTGGCTACAATCTTGGCTGCCCTAGTACTTAGAGCAGTTCTGCAGTTCTCAATTAGAAGATTGATCAAAGGCGTTGCCCTAAGCGTTAGAAAACTTGAAGGAGTCGAACACTCTCCAGTTGCTCAAGCTCGTCTCATGCAGCGCACCAGAACCATTGCCTCAGTACTGGGAAACCTCTCAACCTGGGGACTTATGTTCGCAGTTGTGAGCGTTATTCTTTCTGAAGCAGGCGTCTCCCCAGGGGCAATCTTTGCTGGTGCCGGAATCTTGGGTGCAGGTATTGGTTTTGGTGCACAGTCATTAGTGAAAGACCTAATCTCTGGTTTGTTCATCGTATTTGAGGATCAATACGGAGTTGGTGATTCAGTTGACCTAGGTCAAGCAAGCGGTGTTGTTGAGAGCGTTGGCCTTCGCGT
>JBEAMR010000005.1:0-15849 GCA_041165845.1 Actinomycetota bacterium
AGGATCGGAATTTCCTCCACTCCATGTCTTTGGTGCCGACTCTAAGTAGTGGCATGTTGACAGTCTGTCTATTCCACAAGCGAATCCGGCTGAATTTGCAAGGACTATGAGTCCACCACCAGGACCAATGTCGCCAACTTCACAGATTCCACCTGCAGCACAGGTAAGTCTGACCTCCAAGCTGAAAGTCTTACTCATCGAACCAACAGAATTAGTTGCGGTAATGGTGTGTTCTGTGGTGCTGGTCAACTCAGTCGGTATTCCAGAGATGAGTCCAGTTTCAGTACTGTATGTCATACCCACTGGTAGTGCTGGTGTGATCTCAAAACTAGCGATGTCACCGCCGACACTAGTGATGCTATAAAGCGCAGGAGTCTCTTGAACGTATGCGACCAAGCTGCTGTCAGATAGTGAGAACACAGGTGGATCGATGATTGATAAGACGAACGTAGCCTGGGAACTACCTGCAACGTTCGTGCCAGTGATCATATAGATTTGCTCGCCCTGAGGTGTGGTTGGGATTCCTGAAAGCAACCCTGTCGAAGTGCTGAAAGTCAGTCCGGCAGGTGCTGCAGGTGTTATTTGATAAGAGGTTGGCGTTCCACCAAGTTGGTTGAACGAGTAGCCAATTAGTGCAACACCCTTGACGCCCGTTTCACTGGTTATAGATAGCTCAATAGAGGGAGCACTGTACACACCGAAGGCGAATGTGTGGCTATCAGAACCGGCAATGTTGGTGCCTGTGATTGTGTAGGTCGTTTGTATTTGATCAGTACTAGGAATACCTGACATCAAACCTGTAGTGCTGTCGAAGGAGAGCCCAGCTGGCAGCTCTGGGGAGACACTGTAGGTACCGATTGGGCCTCCAGTTGATGAAATCGTGTATCCAACAAGCGAAGTGTTGACGACAACGCTTTCAGTGCTTGCGCTCAAAGTAAATTTAGGCGGAGCTATTACTTCGAGAGTGAATTGAGCGCTACTGCTTCCAGCTACGTTTGTTGCAGTAATTGTGTATGTGGTGTTGGCCTGTGCGTTCGTAGGCTTACCGCTCAGAATTCCCGTGTTGACATTGAATGTCAATCCTGCGGGAGCAGCAGGGGAGATTGTGTACGTGGTCGGTGCTCCACCATTCTGAATTATCGAGTAGCCCGAGATTGATGCACCCTTGATGGCATCCTCGTTAGTTGATGAAAGTGAAATCACGGGTGCGCTGTAAACCGCGAGTTGGAAAGTGTGGCTGTCCGATCCTGCGAGGTTTGTACCGGTTACTGTGTAGGTGGTTGGACCTTGATCCACGGTGGAAGTTCCAGAAATTAGCCCGGTCTCAGCATTCAGTTCGATTCCCTCTGGGAGAGTTGGACTGATGGTGTAACTAGTGATGCGTCCGCCTGTGCTGGAAATTGTGTATCCGAGAATTGGTTGTCCATTGACCGCGCTCTCATTCGCTTTACTCAAGCTGAAGCTTGGTAGCGAGAAGACTTCCAGTGTGAAAGTTTTTGAGGTTGTACCCGCAACGTTTGTTGCGTAGATAGTCAAAGTCACAAGCGACTGAGCGGCATTAGCCAATCCACTGATTAAGCCAGTAGCTGTATCAAAGATCAACCAAGATGGAGCATTTTCACTAATCGAGAAACCTTCAATTAGTCCTCCAAGGGTCTCAAGGCTGTAGCCCACTAGTGATTGGCCAACCGCTAAGTTTTCTGAACTGCTAGAGATTTGGAAAGATGGTGGTACGAAGAGCTTTATTCTGTAGTCGAAACTCGAGGAGCCACCAGGGTTAGAACCAGTGATTGTGTAAATTTCATTTGATTCAACCGGTTCTTCCGCTGCTCCAGAGATTTCGCCTGTTAGTGAGTTCAGCACAATACCGGCGGGGAGTTCAGGTGAGACGGTCCAGTTCGTAACTCTTCCTCCAGAATTTGAAAACGTGTATCCCGAAACTTCTGAGCCAGCTGCAACTTTCTCGAGATCTCCTGCAGTGCTATAACCAATGAGGTTCTTCGGCGTCATTGCCAACTGAGGGCGGTCCAATATTTCGATTGAGAATGACTTGGTGAGCAAGCCGGCTATGTTCTTCCCTGTGACTGTGTAATTGGTCTCTGCTAAGGGTTCGCTAGCGGTTCCGCTCAGTGTGAAAGTTGAAGAATTGAAAGTCAATCCAGCTGGTAGGGCTGGGGTGATTGAAATCTCTGACATTTGGCCGCCATCCGAATACAACCACTGGTTGTCAAATGCGACGTTGGTTCCCAATATGGCTTCTGAATTTGTTCCGTTGAGGCCAAGAGTGAAACTTGGTGGCGCTAAAATTTCCAAACTTATACTTCTCTTTGACACACCTGCTGGATTCGTCGCGATGATTGTGTACTTCTTCTTATTCTGCGGTGTAGTTGGTGTTCCAACTAGTTTTCCATTTTTACTGTTGAGCCTCATGCCGGCGGGCGCAGCCGGCTTGATGGAGTACTTATATACTCGGCCGCCTGTGCTCTTGATGGTGTAGCTACTGAATGCCTTGTTTGGCGACACAAGGAAGTTTGACTTGGAGAGCTTAATGAATGGCTTAGAAACGATTTCTATGGTGAGTTTCTTGGTGCTAGTTCCACTGATGTTTGTGGCTGATATCAGATAGCTTCGCTTAGGTTGCAAGTTCTTTGGTCGACCAGAAATCTTTCCATTTGAGGTATTAAAAGACAATCCCTCTGGTAGCTCGGGTGAAATGCTGAAGGTATTCGCTTGGCCACCGATGTTTTTAAGGCCAAATGTTTTCATTCGTTGGTTAACTCCAAGATCAAGAACGCCTAACTTCAGAATGGGAATTCGAATGACTTGGATTGAGATGGTTTGTGATATAACGCCACTCGCGTTACGGGCTATAACTTTATATTTTTTGGTTTTCTGCCAGAATCGAGGCTTTCCAGAAATCTCTCCGGTGGAGGTGTTCAGTCGTAGTCCACTTGGAAGTTTTGGACTGACGCTGAATGATCTAATTTGACCGCCAGTGCTTCTCGTTGTTGCAACTGTCGTGCTGTCGGCAGTGCTGAGAACTGCTTTATTCGTGCTTAAAGTAAATCTTGGTTTAGCAATCGGAGTCGATGTCGGAGACGGAGTTGGAGCAAGATGCGGTGATGGTTTTACGTTGGTTTGGATAGACTGAGAAACTTCTGACTTGGAGTTGATACTGTTCAGTGCGGACGACGAAGTGACTGGAAGCGATAAGGTCAGAGCAGCGCACAATAAGGCAACGTAAATTTTTCTCATTTGGAGAGATTACAAAGGAAATCGAATACGGTGGCAAATGATATACACGCGTATATCGAGATCATGACACTAGCTAGATGGCAGAGTTAAATTGCAACGAAATGAGGTTGCTCCTGAATCAGTCAGGGACATATTCCAACTGCCCTCGAGACTTGAAACCCAAGTGTCCACGATTGCTGTCCCAGTTCCACGAGATTGGGAATCCAAATTGATCGGCTGACCATCGTTAGTAATAGTCAATTGGATTGAGCCTTTATTAGTTTTTACGAATTCTACTGTCGTAGATTTGGCTCGACCGTGAACAGTTGCATTGAGAAGTACCTGCTCAACTATGCGATAAACAGCCAGAGCGATGGGCTTTACTGAGGAGTATTCAATGTCACTGCTCTTGACGCGAACTACCATCGAGCTCCTATAGACGTCTACCAGGGGAGCGATGAGCATTTCAAGGTCTAAGACATCAAGATTTGGAGAGAGTGCTTTGCTTGCATCCCTGATTTCCACTTTCCTCATCAACTCGAGTTCTTGGAGGATGGATTGGAATCTCGCCTTCGAATCTTCAGGTAGATCTTTGATGGCTTCACTCAGTTGATGATTTATGACAACCAGGCCCGATTGAAGGTTGTTGTGAAGATACTTAGATACAAGTTGCCTTGTTTCCTCCTCCGACTCAATGATGAGAGTTCTTTGTTTCACAAGCTCACGGACTAGTCCTTCTTTGGCAACTAGCTCTTTATTCAGCTGATTTGAGATCAAACCCCAAAACATCTGACAGAAAGACAAACCTATAAAGAGCCTTCCGGCCGCCAGAGGAAATGTGTCTAGGGGGTCAATGAGGAAAGTGGTAAGGATTATGTACTGAGGTACAGTCCAAAATGCATTGAAAGCGAAGTAGGTAAGAAACTTCAGTAGCTGACTATTTTGTTTGGCTATGAGAGCTTTACTTAGGTTTAGCCAAATTGTTAGGCTCAGGGAAATCAGAATCACACAGCCTGCTACCTGAGCAGTCGTCAGGGGAGACCAAGCGACGGAGAGCGATGGCTGAGTGCGCGCAAGAGCGACAGTGGTGAGCAAAACCAATGTCGCAACAGTCGGGTATGTCGGATAGTCCCATGGGCTAGTAAAAGCCTGCTTCCAAGCGCTCTTCAGTTCGAGGAGTCGACTGGTTTTAGTCATGCCCCAGCCGACCTGCATGTGCTTGAGATCGCAGGTAGCGAAGTACTGCTGTTGTCCTGAGATCTGTGCCTGGTTCTGGCGTTGGAACAAGAATCTTGTATATCTTTGTGAGTTCCGCTCGCACAGTAATCGGAGCAAGTTTTAGGGCGATTGCAGTCTTGGTGGTGTCATAGCCCTGGCATAGGAGGCCCATTATCTGAATCTGCTTAGGACTGAGAGTTTCAGTTATTTGAACTGGTCTCTGTCTAGTTGGTTCCTCTGTTGGTATGTTGTGACTCTTGCCTCTTGCGGCATCCAGAAGGACTCTGGTGATGTAATTGGCATCCAGATCGCCGGACTTTGCGATGGTGGACCAACCCATGTAATAGTCGCTTTGAGAATTTGGTCTCGCACTTTCTGCGTATTGGGAGAAGAACACAATGCCGATGTCAGGGTTGTGTCTTCTAATCTGGTGAGCAAGCTCGATCCCAGACAAACTCTCTGATCCTAGAGAGATGTCAAGCAATGCTGCTTGAAATAGTTGGCCTTGAATCTTCGCCAGAGCGCTTTGACTATCCGAAACGCAGACAAGTTGAAGCTCAGGTTGCTGGTCCAAAAGGTTGGACACAATTCCCAGCAGAGTAGGGTCGTCCTCGACGTACAGTACTTTAATAGTCTTCATCCCCACCCTCAACTTTTCTAATTTGTGAGTTCGCTAGTACCTCTTGATTTTAGGGGGATAAAACCCTAAAAGGTTGGATAAGAGTTTTTATCCGTTGAACGGAACAAAAAGGGCCCAGCGCTCTGGGTATGTAATCGTTATCATATTGCGACAGAAAAAGAGCCTTTAAGGGTCTTAAAGCGCTTACACAAATGCTATTTTCGAACTAATTCGATTGCCTAAAGCTTCGAAGAAACTAACCATCAAACTGGAGGCATTCAAACATGAATCGTCAAATCAAGCGGGCTCTAGGGACCGTAGCAGCACTAAGCCTTGGCCTAGCTGGCTTTGTTGGAGCAGTAGCTCCAGCTCACGCAGCTGCAAGCACAACATTCAAGATCCACCTAAACGTTCCTAAGGAAGTTGCTCAGGACTGGAACCTTTGGCACTGGGGCACTGCAGTCGGCTCTATCAACAACACCATCGGTGAATCAACCCAGACAATTGAAGGCGTTTCATGGACTGGTGACTCAACCCCTAACTTCGTCGGCGAAGACGCCTACGGTGCTTACGCCGAGTTCACACTTCCTGTCTCAGTAACTGCCCTAAACAATGTCATGCGCACCACAGAGTCGTGGGATGGTCAAGAAGCAGTTGAGGCTGTAGAAGATGACCCATCAACCCCTGATGTGGATGAGACAGTCGCTGGTAAGCCGGCAATCCCTGCATCTGACAAGCCATTCGGTGGAGATAACATCTTCCCTGCTGGTGAAAGCTGGTGGAATGTCGGTACTCAAAAGCGTGAATACCCAGAAATTCGTTCGTTCAAGGTGCACCTAAACACCTCATTGAAGCTAGCTCAATCACAGGGTTGGAACATCTACACCTGGAACACCACCGGTTCGATGCCAAAGCTTCTCGATCACGTTGTCACCACTACCACCACCAAGAAGGTTGGCAAGAAGACCGTGAAGGTAACCACCAAGACCTATCCTTACAAGGGTAAGGTTGCAACCACTCAGACCGGTTGGCCATTCGTTGGTGAAGACAAGTATGGAGCTTACGCCATCGTAAAGAGCATGGCTGTCTACTCTGAAAATGTTGGTATGGTGCTTCGTCGTTCAACTGTTGCTAATGAGTGGGCTGGAGTTCAATCAGCTGACTACAAGAAGGACAACAGCAACGGTCTAAAACCAGGCATCACCGACCTTTACCTAGCCTTCGGTACCGACGAGACCTATACCAAGGTTCCTACATTCGTCGGTCGCTACGGTGCAACAGCAACCTACGCAAATGGAAACATCACTGTTACTCCAGTACGCCCTGCGCACTCGTCTCTAAAGGGAATGTTCCCTACAAAGATCGAAGTCAAGGCGATTAAGGGAGCAACTGTGAAGACCTGTACTATTCAGAACCAGGCAACAAACGCTGTTTACGCAAGTGCAAGCTTCGGTCTTCCAGAATCTTGTGACATTGCTGTGACAGCTCCAGCTGCCGGTGACGATGCACAGACCTGGAACATCTTCGTTCAAGCATCAGCTTCTGGTGTTGGTTCTGGACCAGGTGCTACAGACAAGCCAAACGCGAAGGTAACTATCGAAGCTCCTGTAGTTCAGTAGTTTCTAACTTCGAAAGCGCGGTGGGGTCCTATTTTTCTAGGGCCCCACTTCTCTATCTGTGAAGAGTATGGAAACGATTTCATAACGACCCGATAAAGGTGCCGCGAATGCGAAAGGCGAAGAATTAGGCTCTATGTAAGCGGTGAACAATGAAAAACCTTGGGAACCATGTAAACGATGAATATTTTGAGGACGAAATGACACTTAGCATCACAAAAAGAGCCAAAAGACTCCTTCTGAGCGCACTTCTGGCATTCTCTCTGATTGCTCCGGTTTCAAGCATTTCCGCTCCAGCCAATGCGGCTGGAACTTGCCCGACAGCGCAATGTGCGCACCTGATCGTGCACTACAAGCGCAATGCCCCTACCAATTACGGGGACTGGGGTTTGTGGCTATGGGCGTTCAAAGGAGCCCCTAACCTTCCAGCTAGCGCTGTTACCCCATTTTTCTCCAATGTTTTGGATAGCGACGGCTGGGCGAAGATTGACACACAGGTGCCAATTAGCTCTAACGTGACACAACTGGGTCTAATTCCTCGCCGAAAAGATGGCTGGACCAAGGATGTGGATTTGGACCGAATCGTCGATTTGGACGAGAACAAGTTTGCCGAAATTTGGATCAAACAAGACGACCCTTATCTTTATAAAGACAGAACGTTTAGCATCCCTGCCGAAATATGGGGAGCTTCCATTGAATCGCTTAGAACTATCAAGGTCACCCTGAGTAAAGCTAACGGGACTGCAGGACCTGGTTTCAGCATTTCAGGAGATGGAGCTCCTGAAATCGCAACTGCTGAGAAGATTAAGGACCTGAACAACGGGCTGACATCGAGTAATAAGCAATGGTTGATCACAACTACCAGTGACATTCCTCTTGGAGCTGTGCTCAACGTCAACCACACTGATGCTGATCCTGCTCGAGCCTTCGGTTCCAAGAAACTTGTCCCTGCTGGGGTGTTCACCAGCCAAGCATTCAAGGATCTCTACACCTACACCGGTGACGATCTTGGTGCAACCTTCTCGTCCAATGAAACCAAATTCCGCGTATGGGCTCCAACAGCTAGTGAAGTGTCTTTAGTTACTTATGCAACCAATGACACCACCTCCGAGAATGCGGTCGTCACGCCGATGACCTCAGATGTCAAGGGGACTTGGGTTACCACCCTCTCAGGCAATAAAAATGGTTTAATTTACAACTACCGGGTAACTGTTGGGGGAGTTACCGAAGAGGCTGTTGACCCATATGCCAGATCCGTTACGCTCAATGGCAATAAGGGTGTCGTGCTGGATCTAGCGACAACCAATCCAGTTGGTTGGTCTACTCACACAAAGCCCGCATTCTCTGGAAAATCTGTTGACGCGGTGATGTATGAGTTGCATGTTCGCGATGCTTCAATTGATCCCTCAAGTGGCGTCAGTGCCGCCAATAGAGGTAAGTTCTTGGGACTCGCCCAATTAGGCACAACTACCAAAGTCGGCAAAACCTCTGGTTCAACGGGACTCAGTTATTTTAAAGAGCTCGGAGTTACACACGTTCAACTGCTTCCGTTCTATGACTACGCCTCAGGCGGTTCTGAAGATAATCCAACCTTTAACTGGGGTTATGACCCTAAGAATTTCAATGCTCCTGAAGGTCAATATTCAAGTGACCCAACTAACCCAGTAGCGCGTGTCAAGGAACTCAAGACTGCCATCATGGCGATGCACAAGGCTGGGCTACGCGTAACAATGGATGTTGTTTACGGTCACGTGGCTAGCGCGACAGAGTTCAGTCAGCAGTTGATCGTTCCTGGTTATTGGTTCAGACGTGACGCAAACGGCAATCTAACTAATGGTTCTGGTTGTGGAAACGACGTTGCAACCGAGCGACCAATGGTTCGCAAGTTCATCGTCGATTCAATGAAGTATTGGACCAAGGAATATAAGCTTGACGGCTTCCGCGTAGACCAGATGGGTCTTTGGGATGTGGTTACTCTGAACGAGGTTAGAGCTGGTGTTAGTTCAGTTGAACCTAAGGCGACCATCATCGGTGAGGGTTGGACAATGGGTCCTTCGATTGGTGTTGCTCAAGGAATCCAGAGTCAGCTAGTGAACATGCCTGGAATGGGAGCTTTCAACGACGGTATCAGAAACGCTGTCAAGGGAAGTCCTGACGGTTCTGACCCTGGCTTCGTGAACGGTAACCCTTACGGAACTCTGAATTCAGTGAAGGCTGGAATCATCGGCAACACTAGCACTAGCAAGGTTGTCGTCCCATGGCTGACCCTGGATGCAGGTCAAGCTGTAAATTATGCCGAAGCACATGACAACCTAAGCCTCTTCGACAAGCTGTGGTTGGTAAATGGAGGAAAGTCGCGAGCCCAAGTGGCCAAGCAATCCCGTCAGATTGCGTCGATTCTGTTCCTAGCTCAGGGAACTCCATTCATCCAAGCAGGCCAAGAGTTCCTCAGATCGAAGGAGGGGGAGCCAAACAGCTACAACCTGCCGGACTCAGTGAACAGTTTGAAGTGGGGTGAGCGAGTAAAGGAAGCTCTGACCGTGAACTATTACAAAGGACTTATTTCACTTCGCAAAGCTCATCCAGCCTTCAGAATGAACACTCCTCAGGCGATCACAGCAAACATCAAGTTCCTAACTGCGCCGAACGATACCTTGGCTTACTCCATCAACGGTAAGGCAGCCGGAGACAAATGGTCCTCGATCGTCGTGATTTCAAACCCTAACTCAAGCACCCAGAAAGTCACACTTCCAAGTGTCGGTGACTGGAAAGTTGTGGTCCATGGGGACAAAGCGGGAGTCGACACACTAGCAACACTGAAGAAGGCAAAGAGTGCATCGGTTCCGGCTAACAGCACCCTCGTTCTATATAAGTAATAAATCGAAGTATTGAAACTCAACAGCAGTAACAAACAGGAAAGAGAAAGAAAAATGAAGCAAACAACTAGAAAAGTTGTCGGCCTTATAGCCGCACTGGGAGTTGTTGGTGCCGGTGTTTCCATCGGTTCACCAGCATCGGCTGCCTCTGTGTTGACCGTTTGGGCAGACAAGGGAACTATCGACACCATCAAGTCACGCGTAACTGCTTGGGACACTGCAAATACGGAGTACACAGTTCAACTTGTTGAGCAAGATTTCGGTTTGGTCCGAGACAAACTGAAGACCGCTGTACCGAAGGGTCAGGGTCCTGACATTCTTGCTGGAGCAGCCCATGACTGGATTGGTAACTTAGTGGCAGCGAACGTCCTTCTGCCGATCGATGCTAACCTTCCGAACAACTTCAAAGATGACTTCGTTCCAGGTGCGCTTCAGGCCATGAAGTACAACGGTAAGTACTACGGTGTTCCAGGCTGGACTGAGAACATTGCAATTCTTCGCAACGTCAAGAAGGCTTCGAAACCACTGAAGTCTGTAAATGACATCAAGGATGGTGAACTTGGCATTAACTACAGTGCTACCACTTCAGACCCTTATCACTTCTATCCATTCCAAACAATGTTCAAGGCTCCGATCTTTACCACCGACTCACAGGGTGACTGGACAAACACAGTGGGAATGGGCGGAACAAACGGTGCAAACTTCGCCAAGTGGTTGAAACTGAAGGGAACCAAGTTCTTCGGTCCACCAGCTAACGCAAAGATTCTCTGTGACTTCTTAAACCCAGCAAACAAAGCAAAGAAGACTGGTTTGATTAAGTACTGGGTCACCGGAGCATGGAACATTAACGCGATTGAAAACGGTGCAGGCGCATGTAAGACAGGTTTGAAGATTGGAACCGGGTACGCAATCGATCCATTCCCAACTGGTCCAACCGGAATCAAGCCACAGCAGTTCCTAGGAATTAGAGGTTACCTAATGGTGGCATCAGGACCAGGAAACACCACCAACGTTCCAGCTGCTGTAGACCTAATGCGCTTTATGTCATCAGAATCAACTCAGTTCAGTCTTTACGATAACTTCAATAAGACTCCTGCAAACAAGGCGGCTCTAAACCGCGCTAAGGACAACCCTGTTATTGCAGGCTTCGCTAACGCTGCTAACACAGTCCCAATGCCTAACTCTCCAGCGATGGATGCGGCTTGGACAACTTGGGGTAAGGCTCAGACCAGAATCATTCAGGGCAAAGAAGCTAAACCTGATGCCGCTTGGGCCACGATGGTTAAAACCCTCCAAGCCACAATCAATAAAACTAAGTAGCAAAGTTGAAATGGTGGGCACCTCGGTTGAGGTGCCCACTGTTTCGCTGAAACCAGCAACAAATCTCTGCTCTAGCGTCTAGAGACGAGAATCGAAAGGAAAGAGTGAGCATGGCCCGATCAAAAGTCAAGGGTTGGAAGTCGGAGACCCCAAGCTTGGCGGGCATTCTTTGGAAGCTTGGCACTCTAGGCATTACAGACGCTATTGCGGTCACCATGATCATGGTTCTGATAGCGCAGGAGCTTTGGCTGGCAACAGGAGTTAGCATTGCTGTGCTACTAATCGTTAACTGGATTTACCTTCGTAAAGGTGGCTTACCCGCCAAATATCTTGCTCCAGGAGTAATTTTCCTAATCATCTTCCAGGTCTACGTTCTACTCTTCAGCGGTTACACCGCCTTCACCAACTACGGCAGTGCTCACAATGGTGATAAGGCACTTGCCATTCAAACAATCAAGAATGCCGCCTATCGCACTATTGACGGCGAAGATTACACAATCGCTTTGGTGAAATCCGATTCCACTGGAGCTCGCGGTTTCTTGATGACGAGTAACGCGGATGGCCAGGTTTATGTTGGTGAGGACAACAAGCAGAAGGTTTTGATACCCGAAGGCGCTTACAAGCTAAGTCCACTCTGTGCTGACAAGTATGACGAGGACATCGAGAACTGTGCTCATGCCGCTGAATCAGCTGATGGCTATACAACTGTAAAACCTGAATCGCTTTCCGAACTTGAAAAGCGCAAATACGCTTCGCTTAGGGTGGTCATCGATCCGAATGACCCGACAGTTGGAATTAAGTCTTCTGATTTCACAATTGCCCTCCCTGTTCAAGACACCCTTCAGTATGACCCAGAAGCGGACACATTCACTGCGCTTACCGACGACGACTACGGCATGTTCATGGCCGGGGATGTTTTCAAGCCAGCAGCTGACGGCTTCTTCAGACTCAATGGAGACCTCGAAAGCCAAAAGCTCGACGGAGGCTGGCGCGTTGAAGTTGGTTTAGCCAACTTCGAGAAGATCTTCACAGATGTTCAACTGCGTGAACCACTTGTTAAAGTAATCACCTGGACGTTCATGTTCGCTTTCCTAACAGTGCTCACAACATTTATCTTGGGTTTGCTCATTGCATTCTTGTTCAATCACGAAAAGCTGCGCGGTAAAAAGATTTATCGCGCGGTAATGATTTTGCCGTACGCTTTTCCAGGCTTTCTCTCTGCATATGTGTGGGTGGGTTTGCTCAACAGAGAAAATGGGTTCATCAACACTGTGCTTTTCGGTCAAACACCGGGCAGCGAAACCAACTTCCCATGGCTTCTCGAAGAGAACCCGGCAAGGCTTGCAGTTTTGCTAGTAAACCTATGGTTAGGATTCCCATACATGTTCCTGATCACGACCGGTGCTTTGCAATCAATTCCATCCGAACTAAATGAAGCCGCTGAGATCGATGGTGCTTCTCCTTGGCAGAACTTCAGATTGATTAAGCTACCTCTACTTCTCATTTCAATCGCTCCGCTTTTGATCGCATCATTTGCCTACAACTTCAACAACTTCACGATTATCTATCTACTGACAAAGGGTGGCCCTAATGATTCGGGAATCACGGATTACGACGTTGGTGGCACGGACATCCTTATCACCTTTGTATACAAGATTGCTTTCTCTGGAACTGGGCAGAACTACGGTCTTGCGAGCGCATTCTCAATTCTGATTTTCCTAGTGATTGCAACCATCTCGCTAATTAGCTTCAGAAGAACTAAGGCTTTGGAGGAGATCGTCTAATGAGTACTGTGCTACAAAGAAAGAAGCAAGCTTTCAACCCGCTACGTTGGTTCTTGAGAACTGGTTGGCGTCATGCACTGGGTCTGGTTGTGTGCCTGTATGCCATCTTCCCAATTCTCTACATCCTCTCGACATCGCTATACCCAAACAACGACATCAACGACACGACCGTGTTATTCGCAGAGATTTCACCTGCTAATTATTTTGAGTTGTTCAACCAAGACACCAGGCCATTTGCTCGGTGGTACCTAAACACTGTATACATCGGTATTTTCACTGCAATCGGCTCAGTGTTCCTAAGCGCCCTCGCTGCCTTCGCATTCTCAAGATTGAGATTCCGTGGTCGCCGAGGCGGGTTGCTCTCACTGATCTTGATGCAGATGTTCCCATCGATTCTTGGCCTTGTGGCTATCTTTGGTTTGATGAGTGACATTGGTCAAGTTTTCCCTCAGATAGGCCTTAACACCCAAGCCGGTTTGGTGCTTGTATACATGGGTGGAGCTCTCGGCTCTGGAACCTATTTGATGTATGGATTCTTCAACACTGTACCTAAAGAAATAGATGAAGCAGCAACTATTGACGGGGCATCTCACTCTCGAATCTTCTTCACGATCATCCTGAGATTGGTGGCTCCTATTCTTGCCGTTCAAATGCTCCTGAGCTACATCGGTGTTACCAGCGACTTCGTATTGGCGTCGATTTTGCTAACTGACCCTAACCAGCTAACACTGGCAACTGGTCTTCAGCAGTTCATTAGCGATCCATACTCTAAGGACTGGTCAATGTTCGCCGCTGGTGCAGTGCTATCTGCGTTACCTAGTTTGGTGCTATTCCTGTTCCTTCAGAAATACATCACATCTGGTCTTACCGGTGGAGCTGTTAAGGGCTAACCTTCAATGAGTTTTCCGGCCTTGTAGGTGGCTAGGACCTTTGTCTTAATCAGGTCCTCGGTTGAGAATGGGTTTTGATTTAGTGTGACTGCATCAAAAGGCTGACCTAGTTCCAAGGTTCCAGTCTTTGAAGAATTGAGCATTAGCTTGACGTTCTTTGAGTATGCAGTTATTCCTTGTTCAACAGTGACTGCTTGCCTCGGGTTGTGAGGCTCTTGGTTTGCCTGCTCTTTGCGATTCACAGCGACCGCTAAACCCTTGATTGGGTCGTATGTTGAGATCGGCCAGTCGCTTGAGAAAACTGTGGTGACACCCGATTCAAACATCTCTCTGAAGGCGTAGAGACTATCTAGGCGGCTTT
Organism: Actinomycetota bacterium; assembly: GCA_041165845.1. GTDB lineage: Bacteria > Actinomycetota > Actinomycetes > Actinomycetales > Microbacteriaceae > Rhodoluna. The sequence goes on from JBEAMR010000005.1 coordinate 13,919, forward strand.
TACCCAGTTGAGGCAAGCAACTAAGCAATAGTCCATTGTTTTGAGCCCAGTAAGGCTGCACACAAGCCACAACACCTAACTTTGCCATCCTGTTCAACAGGTCTTGGTTAGTAAGTTCAGCATGGGCTATAACCGGGGGATAACTGAACTCTTTGAGTTCTTCCAGAACATTTAGAGTTAGTTCGGTTGCCGCATCACCGATTGCGTGGACGTGTATTTGAAATTCGGTTTCATGAGCCAGCGCGAGAGCAGACTTGAACTCATCAAGTTCCCAGGTGGCTTCACCTTGATGATTCGAAGTTAGGTATGGCTCTGATACTAGAGCTGTTTGGCTTCCGAAGACACCATCGGCGAAGAATTTAATTGATGTCCCTCTTATTTGCCCTTGCGTTACATCTAGAGCTTTGCGCATCTCATTGAAGTACTTGATGTCTTCGCTGAAAGAAGACGGGTTTGCTCTGAAGCAGAGAGTGTATTCGAGGTTTAGTTTCCCTGTCTTCCAAGCGGCTAGGTATATCTCCGCCATACCTCTGTCAATCCAGGCATCAACACATTCAACAATTCCTGAAGCGGCCAATGCCCTATCTGACCAGAGCAGGGCATCAATGTCTTGCTCTTGAGTTGGCTTCGGCGCAAGATCCATAACCAACGACATGGCCGGCCATTCACGAAGAATTCCTGTTGGGATGCCGGATTCATCAACATCAACGCTTCCAGTTGCCAGCGATGGGACAGAACCGTTCATTAGACCCGCAACCTCTAGTGCCTTGGTGTTTACCCAAAGGGTGTGATGGTCATCACCATGAAGAACAATGGGTTTATCTGAAATAGCCCTATCTAGAGTCTTTCTGTGGAAGACCATGTCGAGTGACCTATCGAATACAGCAGCGTCAATCCAGTCGAGTGCTGGATTCTCTGATGCGTAATTGGAGAGAGCGATAACAAGCGCTTCTTCGGTCAGGCAGTTGCTTATGTCCAATCCTCTTGCTTCACGTCCTGCGAAAAGGGGATGAGCATGCCCATCTCTAAAAGCAGGAGATAGGAACTTACCTGCAAGATCAACCTCTTGTCTCGCTGCGCTCGATTCGAAGGTTTCTTGGTCTACAACTAGTCCATCAGCAGAAACATAAAGGACATCAGTAAAGGTTGAGTTTCCTAGATAGATTTCACCGTTGTGAAACTTAGTAACCAACTAGCCACGCTCGTTTAGGTAGCAAACACCGCAGAGGGATTCGTAGGTAACCTCAACTCCATCGATAGCAACCTGGTCACCGTGGAAGATGAATTCTCCGTCAAACTTTCTACCGTTGAACATCGCTTTTCTACCGCAGCGACAAATGGTCTTTAGCTCTTCAAGGCTGTGTGCTAGCTCCATGAGTCTAAGTGAACCTGGGAAACCAACAGTCAAAAAGTCAGTTCTAATACCATAGGCAAGTACTGGAACACCATCCAGAACAGCTAGTTCGAATGCCTGATCAACCTGATCTCTCGTTAGGAATTGTGCCTCGTCAATCAGTAGACACGAAAGATTTTTGATGCCTGGGATAATCAGAGAGTCATTGGCATGCTCGTGTGCTAGCTCGCGCAGATTGGCTTCAGGCGTTACTAGGAAATCAACTCTGCGGTCGACTCCGAGCCTAGAAACGATAGTCGAATCGCCTTTAGTGTCTATGGCAGGCTTCGCTATTAAAACCTGCTGGCTGCGTTCTTCGTAGTTATGAGCAACCTGCAAGAGAGCGGTGCTCTTGCCGCTATTCATCGCTCCGTAGCGGAAATACAACTTAGCCATCTGTCAGCCTTTCTGAGCCAATACCAATGCTAGAGCCGATGAGAGCAAGGTTTGCGCATTTGAGGCTGTAGTCGTAATCTATAACTCTCTGGAACACATCAGGACGTTGGGGAAGACGCACCTAGTGTCTGTTTCGGAGGAT
>JBEAMR010000006.1:0-4021 GCA_041165845.1 Actinomycetota bacterium
GTTCAACTTAGTTTCAGCACTGTCGAGTAGCACTCCGGCAAGTCGCTCAATCTCAGGTTTGAGTGATTCAATTCTTGATCTTGAGAATGCTTTACCGACTAAAGACCTAAGTCTGGTGTGCTTAGGAGGTTCTGAATCTAAGATGCTGTCTGAGTGCAACCAGTTGAACTCGTTCCATTCTGATTCTGGATCTCTCGGGGTAAAGATTCTTCCAAGTGTTTTAGTCCTGAGGACTGCGTTAGCGTCTCTGTGTTTTGCGGCTAACCAAATGCCTAGACCCTCATGCCAGACCGGAGTTTCAAACTTACGTAACTCAGCAAGAGCTGGGTAAGGGTCAACTATAAAATCTGGAGCAGAGAAATCAATCATTGGCTAAGGCTAGTTGATAGCGAATTACCTTCTAGCGATGGCTCTTTGAGCTGGAATAAATCCTAGAGCGAGCACGCTGAACATGACTGCGATAACAACAATCCAAGTTGCCTGGGTGCCAATTCCATATTGAGGGTCAATGAACCAGTATGGCCACCAACCTTGGATCAACCCTCTAGCAATTGAGAAGGTTAGCCAAGCCAGTGGATAGACAAGAACCCAGAAAGCCTGGTTGATCTTGAGGGCAATGGTTGTTCTAGTGAGTAACCACTCAATGAAAATCAGGATGGGTACGTAGGTGTGCAGAATTTCGTTCGGGATCTGCGGCCATTCATAACCAACATCTCTTGGGTCAGGGTCTCCACCTCTAAGTAGAGCATTGTAAATAACCCCAACGATAACCATTGAGACTGTCATGGTCAGGCGAGAAAGACTCATCAACTTGGTTTCAGCAATGCCCCTGAAGATTTGAATTGCAGAGAGTGTTAGTACTACTGCAGTCAGAAGCGAAGAAGTGATTGTAAAGTATGCGAAGTATTCGGTTGGTCGGAACAGATTGTGCAGCATTCTGTCACTCACCTGCCAATACACACTCCCAAAAAGAGCGAGTGCAAGGGCTGCACGCACGAACAGAACTAAAAAATTGTTTTTAGAGGTCATTCGAAAAGCCTAGTTAGTAGAGAGTTTTGCAGGGAGAGCGACGGTGTCCTCGATACTAAAGCGTTATGAACTCGGATTAGGGTTTGCGAAATAGACTGAAAGCAGACTTAGGTCTTGGAGGCTCACATGAATCTAGTCACTAAAGCGGTGACCGCGGTGGCAACTCTGTGCCTAGGTTTATCAACCATTTCTCCAGCAGCAGCTGATTACACACCTTACTGGCCAGAATTTGGAACACTTAGCGAACACAACGAATGGGCTATCAACGCGATGGGTGGAAAAACTGCCCATGCAATAGGGGCTACTGGCAAAGGGATAAAGGTAGCTGTACTAGATAGTGGAATATCAATGACCACCCCAGGGCTATCTGAAAAGGTGATTGCTTATAAAGACTTTCAACCCAGCCAGCCTCCACTACCCGAGCATGGCACTCAAACTGCATCATCAGTAGCCGCAGACTACGATGCTCTTACCGGAGTTGGTGGAATAGCTCCGGGAGCATCGCTACTTATCGGACGAGTTTGCTATCTAATTTGGTGCGACACAGATGCAGCCAAGCAGGCAATAAATTGGGCGATAGCTCAAGACGCAGATGTGATCAGCATGAGCTTCGGGGGATCTTTTGAACCAGAGATGATCGCGGCATTGGCTAATGCTACGCGTCAAGGAATTGTTGTAGTTATTGCAATGGGCAACTCTGGCTGCTCAAGCTATGAGTATTGGGGAATAAACACCTGGTGCACTCAAGAACGAATCACCGAGAACTCTTTTGCAATGTTCCCTATATCCGGCTTGATTGGTGCTGGAGCATCAAGTCAAACTGGTGCTAGAGCATCGTTTTCGAGTTGGGGTCCAAATCTAGATTTATTAGCACCCGGTGTTGGCATTGTTGCTCACGATCCAATAGCTGTCTCAAATGGCTTTGGTGGAACATCCGCAGCAACACCGTTTATCGCTGGTGTTGCTGCTTTAGTTCTGGAGGCAAACCCGAACCTGACACCAGCTCAGGTGCAGGCGATTCTGCAGGCAAGCACGCGCCCTGCTCTAGAAACCAAACCTAAGGTTTGGGAGAGCTGCGTCAGAGATGAGGCCTCAGGAAAGAGGGTTTGCACTAATGAAGTCGATTCAGTTCTTCCTCAAAGTTACTTCACCGGAGCAGGTTTAGTCGCTGCTGACAAAGCTGTATTACTAGCAAGACGCGTTGCTGCAAATAATACTTTTGCTGCACCAGATTTGGTCGCGACAGCCACTGACGTTTCAGTCAGTTGGCAAGGCGCAAGTGCCGATGTTTACGTAAACAGCAAACTTGTAGCTCAGGATGCTGTTAGCCCATTTATTTTTACCGGAGACACTAAACAGAGTTTCGCCGTCCAGCTCTCTCGAGGTGCAACAGTCTCCACGCCTGCTTTAGCCATTCTTAGAGTCGGGACCGTGCCCTTGGCTCCAAATGTCGTTGAACATCGATTTCTAACCAATCAAATAACCTTTAGAACCGATGACATCCCTCAGGTGGATCCGGATATCCCTTGGCTGCCTAACCCTTGGTCATCTGACATAGGTGCACTCTTTGAATTTGAGGATGGTAGAGCTATCCCTTGCAAGGGGTATAGCCCATCTGTGCAACCAACGGATCGCCCTTTTGTATTCACCTGCAAGAGCACACTGGCGATGGGGCCTATTGCTGGGAAGTTTAGATTGGTAAGCCCAGATGGAACTCTGGGGCACCCCAGCCAAACTTTCAGTGGCACCGTATTACAAGGTGACACTTTTCTTCAAGTGAGAACTACTTACCTATCCTCAGACTCAATTAGGTTTGCTTGGGATGAAGTGCCAGGAGCGCTTTCATACGAGTATCGGTATAAGCCGGATGGAACAATGGTCTGCGCTTCGGAAAAGTCAGTTGAGGTGATAGGAAATCTTGGTCAACCCTCTGCGTTCTGGGTTGGTGCTAGAGCAAGCTCTGACTGCACAGGAAACCTAATTGCCCAGAGTGAGTATCTTCCTTTTAGGTTGCTGGACGCTACTCCCGCTAAACCATCTAACATCCGAATAGTTGAGGTGCGCCCAACCCACATTCACTTTGAGGGTCAACTTACTAGCCCAGATAACTCTTGGAGAATTTATAGGTCCGATGGACTGTTTATGCGTTACGACGGTCAGGGTTCAAGAATGATGTTGGGTATTCAACCGAATGAAGACGTCAACGGTAAGACCTTCAGTTATCGGTTTATGGAAGTAGCACACGATATGTGGGGCGATACATATAGCCCGCTCAGTGATCCAATCTCAGTTTCCTTTGCACCGTTGGGTGCACCTTCGGGTAAGTGTTCGATTAGAGGCACCCAGCACTCTTATTCCTGCGACGTTAGAGCTAGTGCAGATTCAGATGGAACTCTTATCGAATTTTTGGACGCTGAAGGAAATGTGATTTCGAGTAAGGAGACCAAGCGTTGGACATCACAGCGATTCAACATTCAAAGAGTTAGGGGAGCTCAGGCTGTTCGATTCACTTCAACCTCTGGCGATGTGCCTAACTGGTATCGAAGGGGAGACAGTGTCACTGTGCCGATCAGTCGAAGTCCCGTTCACAGCAAATACATCTTCACCTACGCGCAGTAGCTCCAATCAAAGCTAAACCTATTGCGGCCGCATCGATGAACTCCTGAACAATTGCGCTTTGACTAGGGGTTAGATACCCAAATGCAGCACCAAGCATTGCGATAAGGGCTAATGCCATTCCCAGTGAACTAGCTTGCAAGGCACGGTTAGTTGAAGTCTTCGAAATCTTTATAGCCTCGGCTAGTTTTCTGAAGGAATCTTCAATGATCACCACATCTGAGCTTTGGCTAGCTGCTGTTGCTCCTCTGGCTCCCATGGCAACACCGATGTCTGCGGCAGCAAGTGCAGGGGCATCGTTGATGCCATCCCCAACGACAACAACTGAGCCGTTGGCATGCTCCTGTTCTTCGATGAGCAATTGAAGTTTTGATTC
>JBEAMR010000007.1:0-10084 GCA_041165845.1 Actinomycetota bacterium
TTAGATCAAGATTCTGCAGTTCAGTTTCTTCAGCAAGTGCGACTACAACGTGGGGGTTACCAACGTTGATTCCTTGACCGGGTCTAGCAACGTCGATTCCGTTACTTCTAACCAAATATTCTTTTGACTCTGGCTTCCAGCGACCCATGTCAACGGCAAATCCAGCTTTGTTCTTTTGAATGTCCTTCACACCAGCTCTGGTACCAACATGCAAAACTTTGCCTTCAACCAAATCCACTAGGCCTTTTTCAGTGAGGTATCGAGCGAACACTCTGATTCCATTCCCACACATCTCAGCGATTGAGCCATCTGAGTTTCTATAGTCCATAAACCATTCAGCAGTTGGCTCTTCTGCTAGCGCTTGAGCCCCTTCAGGAAGGTGTGCAGACTTCACAACTCTGATAACGCCATCTGCGCCAATTCCAAACCTTCGATCACATAGTTCAACAACCTGGCTGACGCTCAGATTGTTTGAACCGTCAAGGTCTAAATACAGAACAAAGTCATTGCCTGTTCCCTGACCCTTGGTGAAAGCTAAAGTTTTCATGCCTTAAGACTACTTCCCCGACTTATCTAGTTTCGAAAGAACAAGTGCCATAACATCTTCAACGAGATTCTCATCCTGATAGTCGAACCAGTTGATTCTAGGATCTCTTCTAAACCAAGACATCTGTCTCCTGGCATATCGTTGGGTTAGTTGAGTCGTTGCAGCTATTGCTTCTTCCTCAGTTATTTCTCCATCTAGCTGGCTAAGTGCCTGGGCATAACCAATGGCCTGACGAGCGGTCTTTGATTCTCTTATTCCAGCGCTAATCAGCCCTTCAACTTCACTGACTAATCCGCTCTCCCACATCTTCTCAACTCGTGTAGCTAGTCTTGCAACCAGGTGTTCACGGTCAGAATTGATACCAATTGCAAGCATCGGTAGGAAAGACTCCCATTGCTCAGGTAACGCTGCAGCAAAAGGTTCACCGGTGATCATGACGATCTCAAGGGCACGAACGATTCTTCGTCCATTCATAGGCTCAATTCGACTGGCAGCACCTTCATCAAGTAGTGAGAGCTTCTTGTGCATAGCCACAGGGCCTAACTCTTCGAGTTCAGCTTCTAGTTGGGCTCGTAACTCTTCGTCTCGGCCAGGAAATTCAAATGTATTTACTAAAGCCGCGACATAGAGCATGGAACCGCCAACAACTATTGGAAGGATTCCTGAATCGACTAGCTCGCTGATCTTCGCTCTGGCGACAACTTGGTAATTTGCTGCGGTGCTCTCTTCTGTGACATCAAGCCAATCCAAAAGGTGGTGGGTTACTCCCTGCCGTTCTGATAGCGGAAGTTTTGCGGTTCCGATATCCATCCCCCGATAACACTGCATTGAATCAGCATTTACGATTTCGGCAGGTATACCCCTTTCAGAGAGGCGAAGAGCTAGTTGTAAGGCGAGGTCGCTCTTACCTGCTCCAGTCGGCCCAACAACGCAGAGGAACGCTGGGGTTTCCAAATCAGTCATTGCTCTTAAGCGCAACGCTTAGACCAATAACGCCTTTGCGCTTTTCTGTTGTTGCGACTGGAACATCGCAACTCGAAGCATCTAGAGCATCGAAGGCATCTCCCGCTCTAGTTCTCTTAACCTCAGGGTTAGCTCCAGCATCAGCAATCAGGAAGTATGGCTTTGCATCGATTACCTCTGCCCAAACCAAATCACCTGGTCTAGGTGGTGCGATATCCTGTGGCCAATCAATGTGAACTAGTCTGCTGTCTCTGGCTCTTCCAGTAAGACGATTAGTGCGGTCATCTTTACGACCTTCACTATTGCCGATTAGAACCTCTACACGTTTACCGATCTGTTGTTTGTTTTCTTGCCAGGCAATGTCATTCACAACTTCAAGCAAGCGCTCATAGCGTTCCTGAACAATTTGCTTAGGAAGTTGATCTGGCAACTCTGCTGCAGGGGTTCCTGGTCGCTTTGAGTACTGGAATGTGTAACTGAAAGCGAATCTTCCTTCTCTAACAACTCGAAGTGTTTCTTGGAAGTCCTCTTCTGTTTCGGAAGGGAATCCAACAATGATGTCGGTGGAGATTGCAGCGTCAGGAATGGCTTTTCTAACTCGGTCGAGAATTCCTAAATACTTTTCGCTTCTGTAGCTACGCTTCATCTCCTTGAGAATGCGATCACTTCCTGACTGGAGTGGCATGTGCAGTTGTGGCATGACATTGTGTGTTTCTGCCATCGCAGCGATTACATCATCTGTGAATGCTGCTGGATGAGGGCTGGTAAAACGAACTCGTTCTAGCCCTTCAATCTCTCCACACGCACGAAGCAACTTCGCAAAAGCTCCCTTATCGCCAAACTCAACACCGTAGGTGTTTACGTTTTGACCAAGAAGAGTGATTTCAATAACACCTTCGCTGACAAGAGCTTTGATTTCAGCAAGAATCTCGCCAGGTCTACGATCCTTCTCTTTACCTCTGAGGCTTGGAACTATACAGAAAGTACATGTGTTGTTGCAACCCACGCTGATTGAGACCCAAGCCGCGTAAGTCGAATCACGCTTAGTCGGGAGATCGCTTGGGAAAGTGTCCAGCGACTCCAAAATTTCAACCTGAGCCTCGTGATTGTGACGAGCTCTGTTTAATAGGGCTGGAAGTGAACCAATGTTGTGAGTTCCGAATACCACATCAACCCAAGGAGCTTTCTCGATGATTGTCGAGCGGTCCTTCTGAGCCAAGCAACCACCGACTGCAATCTGGAAATCTGGGTTCTCTAACTTACGCTCGTAAAGCTGACCCAGATTTCCGTAAAGCTTGTTATCCGCATTCTCACGAACCGCGCAGGTGTTAAACACCAGGATGTCTGCGTCTTTGCCAACCTCTACTGGTGCATAGCCAGCGTCTTCAAGAAGCCCTGAGAGACGCTCACTGTCGTGAACGTTCATTTGGCAGCCGAAGGTCTTTACTTCGTAGCTGAGGGTCTTGGTCGTCATTTCACCAATTTTACCCTTGCTAGCTTGGTAAGGGTTATCTAATTTGAGCCTTGATCTAAGGCGTGCTTTACAGAAGCCCAGACAACTGAACTGGAGTATCCCTTGCGGGTCAAGAAACCCGCAAGTCTTCTCGAACGAACATCTGGCTCAAGCTTCATAAGTTGTCGAACTCTAGACTCTGCAAGCTTCTTACAAGCCTCAAGCTCACTATCTTGATCTAAGTCAGCAAGAGCAGCCTCAATGGCATCTGAACTGAAACCTTTTTCACGGAGTGTTCGTGCCATCACTGACTTAGCCTTTGGCTTTCTAGTTTGCTGAGATTGAACCCAATCTTTGGCTACCAATAAATCATCAATCAGATTAACTTCTTTGAATCGTTCAATCAACTGATCGATGAGTTCGGCTGGATATTCTTTTGCAAGAAGTGCGGATCGAATCTGACCGGAGGATTTGGACCCTCGGGAGAGAATCTTCAGGAGCGACTGTCGAATCTCTTCCTCGAGGGCATCCACTGACTGAAGGGAATACTTAACTCCCTTATCAGCCAGAATCTCTGGAGTTACCTCAATAAAAGGCATTACTCGTTAACTATTTTTAGAGCGCCAGCAGCTTCTTCAACAGGTAGATCCTCAACTGCTCTTGGAACACCAATTCCAAGCTTGGTCTTGATCTTCTTCTCGATTTCATCTGCAACAGCAGGGTTATCTAAAAGATAGTTTCGTGAGTTCTCTTTACCCTGGCCAAGCTGCTCGCCTTCGTAGGTATACCAAGCACCAGATTTCTTAACGATCTCCTGCTCAACACCAAAGTCAAGTAGTGAACCTTCACGAGAAATACCAACACCGTAGATGATGTCGAATTCTGCCTGCTTGAAAGGTGAAGCCATCTTGTTCTTGACTACCTTTACACGAGTTCTGTTACCAACTGCGTCCTGGCCGTCCTTCAGAGTTTCGATACGGCGAACGTCTAGACGAACAGATGCGTAGAACTTCAGCGCTTTACCACCAGCGGTAGTTTCAGGTGAACCGAAGAACACACCGATCTTTTCACGAAGCTGGTTGATGAAGATTGCTGTGGTCTTGGTGTTGTTTAGAACACCAGTGAGCTTGCGCAATGCCTGAGACATCAAACGAGCCTGCAAACCAACGTGTGAATCACCCATCTCACCTTCGATTTCAGCGCGAGGCACAAGAGCTGCAACTGAGTCGATGACGATGATGTCGATTGATCCTGAACGAATCAAAGTGTCTGCAATCTCCAGAGCCTGCTCACCAGTGTCTGGTTGGCTAACTAGAAGTGCATCAATGTCTACTCCAAGAGCCTTTGCATACTCTGGGTCTAGTGCGTGCTCTGCGTCGATGAAGACTGCAGTGCCACCTGCCTTCTGGCAGTTGGCAATAGCGTGAAGCGCAACAGTCGTCTTACCTGAAGACTCTGGTCCGTAGATTTCAACGATTCTTCCCTTAGGCAATCCTCCGATGCCAAGTGCTACGTCTAGAGCAATTGAGCCAGTTGGAATCACTTCAACCGGGGCACGCTCATCTGAGCCAAGTCTCATGATTGAGCCCTTACCGAATTGCTTGTCAATCTGTGCGAGTGCCGTGTCTAGCGCTTTGTCGCGATCTGATGCTGATGGCATTTCTTGTCCTTTTCTGTCACCTTGGTGACTGGTTTTATGCTGTCATGACACTACGGAGGAACTTGGCTTTGCTGGGAGTGTTACGGAGATTTGTTGATAACTTCCCAAAAAGCTCTTGTGGATAGCCTAGCAATATTCGAACATATTTACGAATAAATATTTAGTCGGCGTGTCTATCTTTCGGCTTTTTGTTCAAGCCTGTCCAACGGGCTTGGGGCACTGCCTGAGCCTTGCAAATAGCCAACCATATGGCTTTTGGCTCTTCCCCATCAGCTAAGGCGGTTTCTCCGGTACGGTCTCCAAATTCGGTTAGAGCCAGATCCCTCAGCAAGACAGCCGAATATTCGGCCCCGAACTCATCAGTCATGAGGGTATGGAAGTCACTTAAACGCACGTTTAGACAATACGCCAAGATACGGCACGTAGCCTGCTAGTCAGCGCCAATCGAGGGCTTAAGTGAATAGCACCCCCAGAACCTTGATTCCAGGGGTGCTATAGGCAGTTCTAGTGTGAACTGGTCAAAGACTTGGTGTCGTAGTTGGTTACGAACTCGTCTGGGACAGTGTCTGGAATGACAACGGTCTCGACAGCTTCGAAACGCTCTGCGACCATATGCATGATCTGTGAAATTGGAACATCCAGAGCATATGCCACTGAGGCAAGGATCTCTGAAGATGCCTCTTTCTGGCCACGCTCAATTTCACTTAGGTAACCGAGAGCAACAGCTGCTCGGCTAGCCACCTGGCGAAGGGTACGTCCCTTCTGCTGGCGGAGGTCACGCAGTACATCACCGATTTCTTGACGAACTAGAGCCATCTGGGGCCTCCTTTCATGGGGCTGCAGGAACCACTTTTGGTTACTGCCGGGATTATTTCCCGTACAGATAACTTACCCTCTCCTGCGGACATTTTTGCCCAAGATTGCTGAAAGTTACCTTGGAATTTAGCCCGGGTGGGCCATCTCCCTCGTTATAACAACTGCTCTAACTGCTGAAGTATTCCCCGATGTGCTCAAAAGCTGCAGCCACGGTCTGTTTTCTAATTTCAGCTCTGTCTCCAGAGAAAACATGAGCCCAGACTTTAGGTCCTTTAGCCCCAGCTATGGCAATGTAGACGGTTCCAACTGGTTGCCCATCCTGCTCATCTGGTCCCGCAACACCTGTTGTAGCGAGACCCAAAATTTGATCGGTCTGCAACAGCAGGCTTAGTGAGAATCGTGAGCGAACACCCTCCGCCATTTGAGTTGCGACCTCTGGGTCAACAGCGCCATTCTCCGAAAGCAAAGCCGAATTCACTCCAAGTAGAGCACTCTTTAATCCGGAGTTGTATGCAACCACCGATCCAAGCAAAACATTTGAGGCACCTGGAACTGAAACCAGATCACTTGAAACCAGTCCGCCGGTTAGAGACTCAGCCAAAGCAAGTTTCATCTCGCGACCTTCGAGTAATTCGATAACACTCTTAGCGCTCATTAGCGAGACTCCTGAAAGTACTTAATAGCAGACCACCAAGTTAGGAATACCGCTCCATAAATTAAACCAAAACCTAAATCGAATGTCTCATTGAACCAAAGTTTGTTAAGAGGCGAAATGAAGTAACCGAGAGCGATGGACTGCAAAATGGTTTTAGTCTTACCGCTAGCTGATGCAGCAATAACTTTTTTCTTTACCACTAGCAAACGATAAAGAGTCATGCCAATCTCTCTGACCAATATTGCGATTGTCGCCCACCAAGGAATTTGATCTAGCCATGACAGCACAACGAAAGTTCCACCGATGAGAACCTTGTCTGCAATTGGATCAAGTATCTTGCCAAGCTTGGTAACTATGTTCTGCTTACGGGCAATGGCACCATCTAAACCATCTGTTGCAGAGATTGCGATGAACCCAAGAAGCAGAAGCCAGCCGATGTTGTCACCTGGAACAAAATAAGTGGAGAGCAGCCAAAGATAAACAGGTGTAATTGCAATTCGAACAATCGTTATAAGGTTTGCAGGATTGAGTGCATCGTTGCGTTTGGACATTAGTCACGACCTGTCAGTTGCCAGGCATCTTCATTGCCCTCGTCTTCATCACCTTTTGAAATGAAGTCTGCGAACTCTCCAGCTGCCATGGCTGTTCCATCGATTGCATCAGCAGCTTGCTGAACTTCTCTTGAAGCCTTCGCACCAGTTTCACCTCTGAGTTGAGCAAGCACAACTGGAAGATCTTCCGGACGGACCATGACTTCTCTTGCCTTAGAGCCTTCACTAGGCCCAACAATGTTTCTAGATTCTAGAAGATCCATTAGTCGTCCTGCCTTGGCAAAACCGACTCTAAGCTTTCTCTGCAGCATCGAAGTTGAGCCAAACTGTGAAGAGATGATTAGCTCTGCAGCCTGAAGCAAGACCTCGAGATCATCACCGATGTCAGCATCAACAACTCTTGAGGCCGCAACTTCATTTACATCTGCACGATATTCAGGTTGCATCTGGTTCTTTACGTGAGCAACAATCGCGCCCAGTTCACCCTCAGGAATCCAAGCACCTTGAACACGCATTGGCTTATTGGTTCCCATTGGTGAGAACAAGGCGTCACCCTGACCAATCAACTTCTCAGCCCCTGGCTGATCCAAGATAACTCTTGAGTCAGTTAGAGACGACACGGAGAAAGCTAAACGGCTTGGCACGTTAGCTTTGATCAGACCCGTAACAACATCAACAGATGGTCTCTGGGTTGCTAGAACTAGATGGATACCAGCAGCTCTTGCCAGCTGAGTAATTCGAACAATTGAATCTTCGACTTCACGGGGAGCAACAATCATCAAGTCCGCAAGCTCATCAACAACTACCAAGAGGTAGGGGTATGGCTGTAACTTTCTGGCAGATCCTTCAGGAACCTTGATCTCCCCTGCTACCAAAGCTCTGTTGAAGTCATCAACATGCTTGAAGCCAAACGAGGCAAGGTCGTCGTATCGAGCGTCCATCTCTTTCACAACCCACTGCAAAGCCTCTGCGGCTTTCTTTGGGTTCGTGATGATTGGAGTAATCAAATGTGGAACACCTTCGTAGGCTGCAAGCTCTACGCGCTTAGGGTCAATAAGAACCATGCGAACTTCGGCTGGCTTAGAGCGCATCAATACTGAAGAAATCATCGAGTTCACAAAAGATGACTTTCCCGCGCCGGTTGCACCAGCAACTAGAAGGTGAGGCATCTTGGCTAGGTTAGCGACAACGTAGCCACCTTCAACATCTTTACCGATACCGATAGTAAGTGGATGTTTGCTTTGCTGAGCGACAGGAGATCTAAGAACATCTCCAAGCGATACGGTTTCTCTATCAACGTTAGGAATTTCAATACCGATAGCAGACTTACCTGGAATCGGAGCTAGAATTCGAACTTCGTTGCTAGCAACAGCGTAGGAAATATTTCCTGCCAAACGTGTTACAGCTTCAACTTTCACGCCAGGCTTCACTTCAACTTCATAGCGAGTAACTGTTGGTCCTCTAGAAAAGCCACTGACCTTTGCATCTACTCCGAACTCAGTAAAGACTGAGTTCAAAGATTCAACAACTGCATCGTTTGCTGCCGTCTTTGCCTTCGGTGGTGTTCCAGCTCCAAGAAGTGAGGCAGGAGGTAAGACATAGGCACGTTTAGGCTTGACTACTTCTGCAACTGGTGGAGCAACATTTGTTTCAGGTTCCAAGACAACTGTCGAGTTCTCCCCCACAACATCAATTGGTTCAGTAAGTTCCAGGTCATCAAATGCCGGTTCAACTGGAGACTGATCTTCGACATTTGTTCCAAAGATTTCTTCAATGCTGTCAGATTCTTCACCGGTTAGAACTGGAGTGTCATAAGCTTCTTTATCGTCAGCTTTAGAGCGCTTCCACCAAGGCACCTTGGTGCCATCGAATGCGTCATCGACTTCGTCCTCTTCTTCCTCTCTCTTTGGTTCAAGTGAACCTGGGAAGAGGTGATGGTAAAGCTCTTTGATTCTTGAGATGACTTTGTTAGGAGCTGTCTTGGTCATAATTAGCAATGACCCAAGGGCGAGAACGCCAACTATGACACCAGCACCCCAGACAGTTATTGTGTTGATGAAGAGAACTGTGATCAACCAACCGAACAGACCACCAGCGGCGGCTAGACCTTCAACACCATTCTTAGGGTCTGGTTGATTACTGAAAATGTGGAAGAAGCCGGAAATGCTAATGAGGAGAACTACCCAACCCAAGCCCACTCTTGAGTTGTCTCTTTGGGTTGATGGGTGTCTCATCAAATACATCGAGAAAAGAACTAGGAATACCGGAATGGCAACCGACAGCTTTCCAAAGAGCATTCCTGCTGTGAAATTATTCAGGGATTTGGCGATGTCATCCTCTGGGAAGAACCAAACATCGATGGCTCCTGCAACACCAAGCAGGAAGAGGGCAAATGGAGCAGCATCGCGTGTATCTTCTTTAGCGATCTTCTCTGAACTAAAGCTTCTGGCTAACCAACCGACAGTTGCAGCTCCGGCCAGGTAGGTCCAAATAACAGATCTCAGCTGCCAGTTCTTCTGGCTTGAGGGCTGCTTTTGCGGGGTAGCGCTGGCTCGAGGGCGTGGCTTACTTGGTTTTCTTGTTGCCATGCCTCCAAAAATAACAGCAACCCCCGTCAATACAGGGCAGGCAGGGCAGATGGGGTTAAGCCGTTGGCTTAGTTAGCCTTCGATAACAACGGGAATAATTACCGGTCTTCTACGATGAGAACGGTTAACCCAGGTGCCAATAGTTCGTCTTATGACCTGTTGAAGGGCATAGGTATCTCGAACCCCTTCCCCAGCAGCTTCAGCTAGAGCCTTCTCAATCAACGGCTTTACATCATCAAATACGTGATCATCTTCTGCGTAAGCCTTGGCTCTAATCTCAGGGCCAACGATGATTCTTCCTGAATCCTTATCCATCACAGCGAAGATTGAGATGAACCCCTCCTGGGATAGCAATCTACGGTCTCTTAGGTCATCTTCCGTGATCTTGCCAACAGTCTTGCCATCCACGTAAAGCATCCCGCACTCAACTGCACCCATGACCTGAGCTCTGCCGTCCTTTAGGTCAACTACCCATCCATCTTCGATGATGTGAACTCGCTCATCAGGTAAACCTGTTTGTTTAGCTAGATTGCCATTGGCAATCAGGTGACGATACTCACCGTGGATAGGTAGAGCGTTCTTTGGCTTTAGGAGGTTATAGCAATACAGAAGCTCTCCCGAGGCAGCGTGCCCTGAGACGTGCACCTTGGCATTACCCTTATGAACCACATTGGCACGAAGTCTAGTGAGCTGGTCGATAACTCGATAGACAGCATTCTCGTTACCTGGAATCAGAGAAGAAGCAAGGATGACTGTGTCTCCCTCACCAACGCTAATCTCATGTTCACTATTAGCCATCTTGGAAAGAACCGCCATTGGTTCACCCTGTGACCCAGTACACATGTAAACGA
>JBEAMR010000008.1:0-8163 GCA_041165845.1 Actinomycetota bacterium
CCCTTGAAAGGGCATTCGTCGACGTTCTCAATACAGTCGGCTAGATACGCCTTCATTGCTGACTCAAAGCCAATTAACTGGTTGATTGAGTCATCAGCTGGGCTTGCGGTTGGATCAACAACACCGTCTAGCACAAACTGACCGATGTTCTTCGGGAAGTGTGCTGCATAGGTTGCACCAAGCAGAGTTCCGTAAGAGAAACCAAGGTAGTTCAACTTGTCGCTTCCTAGAACCGCTCTGATGATGTCCATATCTTTAGCAGCAGAAGATGTGTCAACGTGGCCGAGAAGATCACCGGTATTCTTCAAGCAGGCTGCAGCAAAACTAGAAATGCTCTTACGAGCGTAGTCGAGGTCTTTAGCTGAACCCGATTCGTAAGGTGATGCAGAGTATAGGAAGTCGTAGAGTTTCTCATCGTCGTAACACTTAATAGAAGTGCTAGCGCCTACTCCTCTAGGGTCAAAGCCAACGATGTTGTAATGCGAACGAAGTCGCTCAGTTCCAAGTGAGTCGATGTTCTCAGTTACCCAGTTGCGACCACTAGAACCTGGCCCGCCGGGGTTCATGAGGAGGTATGGCGCAGTTCCTGGGTTAGTAGCAGGGTTGATGGCAACTGCAATCTTGATTGTGCCCTGTTCTGGTTTTGCCCAGTTGAGTGGAACTTGGATATCGCCACAGCGTGCAAAGGCATTGCTTCCTTCACAGTCAGACCAGAGTGGCTTCTGCGAATAGAACCCTTGTAGATCTTTTGGAACAGCGGTGAGATTAGTCTCGTTAGGTGATGGTGTTAGTTGAGTTCCTGTATTTACTAACGGCGCAGCTATAACTCCTAGGGATAAAAGTCCAGCGATGATTCCCCCGATAAGTGCAATCTTTGATGCTCTACTCATCTAGCTTTCTTCCTTCTAAGCGTTACAGCCAAAGAATCTAACAGCAACGCTTCCTTGACGTTTCTGTCCATTCGATAGCGAACCTTTTCTATCTCTTCAATGTTATGAATGATTTGCGCCTGACTAGTCTGGCTGGCGAGACTGTGAATCTCCTTAGCCAAGTCTGGGTTTATCAAAGCTTCGCTTGTTCCTAATTGAACAGTTAGAACATCTCGGTATAGCCCCATAAGATCGACAAGAATTCGATCTAGCCCGTCACGCTTAGATCTTGTTGCACGTCTCTTCTGAGACTCTTCTAATCTTCGAAGCTGTGCCCTTGCAGAAGGTGTCATCTTTTGGTCTTGAGTTATCCCAAGTTGAATCATCAAATCTGCACGCTCTTGCTCGTCCTGCTCACCTGAGAGTTGAGCACCGTCACTCTCAGCAAGTTTGCCAAGAACTTCAGACGCTTTCATGGCTGTTGGGATATCAACGATAGACAGTGCAGCCTCAAGTGCTTGTTTTCTTCTATCTCTCGCACCAGCGTTAGTAGCCAGTCTTCTAGCCATGCCTACGTGACTCTGAGCCTGAGCTGCCGATACTTGAGCTAGTTCAAAACTAACCCCATACTTATCAACCAGTAACTGAGCGACAGACTCAACACTTGGGACTTTTAGTTGAACTCTTCTTACTCTCGAGCGAATGGTTGGAAGGAGATCTGACTCACTAGGAGCACATAGCATCCAGATGGTTCCCTTAGGGGGTTCTTCTAAAGACTTCAGCAATAGGTTGCTTGTTCTCTCCATCATGCGGTCGGCGTCTTCGATAACCATGATGCGGAACTTACCGACGGCAGGCATGGTTAGCGACTTATCAATAAACTCGGTTACTTCGTCGATGCTGATCTGGACTCGCTCTGTGTTTAGAACAAGAACATCAGGGTGAGAGCCAACTCGAATCATTTCGCATGAATTACAAACCGCGCAGCCGCCTTCTGAACAGAGCAGTGCTGCCGCAAAAGCAATGGCTATTTGTGAACGACCTGATCCGGGAGGCCCTGTAAAGAGCCAAGCGTGATGTGGCTTTACATCGGTTCCCACCGAGCGCAACAGTTCAGCAACCGCTTCTGGCTGTGAGATTACATCCCTAAATACGCGCGGAGGTGTCTGCATAGAACTAGATGAGCCCTGCGACTCTGTCTACTATTTGATGTTGCATCTGGTCAACTGTCGCAGAAGCGTCAATTACTAGAAAACGATTTGGTTCAGCTCTAGCAAGATCCAAATATGCTTGTCTAGCTCGCTCAAAGAATTCAATCTTTTCGCTTTCGAGACGGTCTGGTTCAGTTCCAGAACCGTTCCTTCTGTTTCTAGCAACATCTGCAGGAAGGTCGAGAAGAACGGTTAGATCTGGAAGCAGTCCACCAACAGCCCAGAGCGATAAATCTCTAACTTCTGTTTGGCTTAGTTCTCTACCTGCACCTTGATAAGCAACAGATGAATCGAAGTATCTGTCTGTAATGACAATCTCTCCACGAGATAAGGCAGGTCTAATCTTGCTAGCAACGTGATGTGCTCGGTCAGCAGCAAATAGTGCTGCTTCTGCTCTAGGAGCTAGATCCCCACGGTGGTGAAGAAGAATCTTGCGAATCTCAACACCAACCTCAGTCCCACCAGGCTCTAAGGTTCTAACCACAGTTTTGCCTTTACCTTGCAACCAAGTCTCGAGAAGGTCAGCTTGGGTTGACTTACCAACGCCATCAATACCCTCAAAGGAGATGAACAAGCCAGACACTACTCAGCCTTCTTTCGAGTGCCGCCCTTTTTGACGGTTCTAGCAGGAGCGGTTGATCTACGTCCAGCCTTTGATGCCTTAGGCGCTGGCTGACCTGGTTCTAGACCTAAGCGCTCTCTACGAATGGCAAGTAGTTCGAATGCTCGCTCTGGAGTTAGTTCGTCTAGCGGTTCGTCTTTTGGAACAGTCGCGTTGATTGCACCATCAGTGACATACAAACCAAACTGTCCAGACTTGGCAACAACATTGGTCTTTGCGGCAGGGTCTTCACCGAATTCCTTTAGTGGAGTTGCTGCAGTTCTTCGGCCTCCGTATTTAGGCTGAGCAAAAATCTCTAATGCTCCGTCAAGATCTAGATCAAAGATCTGATCTTCACTCTGCAAGCTTCTAGATTCTTTTGCCTTGAGAAGATAAGGACCAAACTTTCCGTTCTGCGCGGTAATGTCCACACCGCTCTCAGGATCTTGACCAATCACTCTAGGAAGGGCTAGCAATTTCATTGCAGTTTCTAAATCAATAGTCTCTGCGCTCATGGTCTTGAAAAGAGATGCAGTCTTTGGCTTCTTGGCATCTGGGTCATCAATCAAAACGTACGGACCGTAACGTCCATCTTTGAACAGAATGTTGAAGCCTGACTCAGGGTCAACACCTAGAACCCTGTCGACTAGAACAGGCGCTTCAATAAGTTCATGCGCTTTAGCCAGTGTTAGTTCATCAGGTGCTAAACCCTCAGGAATGTTGATGATTCTGCGACCGTTTTCGTCAGCACCTTCATCACCAGGGTTTGTATAGATTTCTAGGTATGGGCCGAACTTACCGGTTCTAAGGGTGATGCCATCACCCATGTCCATTGAGTTCAAAGCCTTAGGGTCAATGTCTCCAATGTTTTCAACGATTGAGTGAAGCCCTGGGTTATCTCCGGCACCGAAGTAGAACTGCTTTAGCCAGCTACTTCGATCAAGGTTTCCGTTAGCAATCTCATCTAGGTCTTCTTCCATCCTTGCGGTGAAAGCGTAGTCAACCAGCCTTGAAACGTTCTCTTCAAGGAAGCGGATGACTGTGAAAGCGATCCACTCTGGAACTAGAGCCTGACCACGCTTGATGACGTAACCCTTGTTCTGGATATTGCTAATGATCGCAGCATATGTTGAAGGACGACCAATGCCATCTTCTTCAAGAGCTTTGACAAGGCTTGCTTCTGTGTATCGAGGTGGTGGAGAGGTCTGGTGGTTCTTGGCAGTGACATCAAGTGCGTCAAGACCTTGACCAATTTCAAGATTAGGAAGTTTGCTTTCCTTCTCCTGCTCGTCTTCGTTGCGAGGTTCATCTTGGCTTTCCTCATAGGCAGCCATAAATCCACGGAAGGTAACAACAGTTCCACTTGCTGTGAATTCTGCTCTGTCACCGTTAGGAAGAGGGAAGACTGCAATCTTTGCGGTTGTAGTTGAAACCTTGGCATCCTGCATTTGGCTTGCAATAGTGCGCTTCCAAATCAGATCGTAAAGTTCGAAAGCGCGACCGTGAAGTTCTGATGCAACTTCGCTTGGCTTTCTAAAGATCTCACCCGCTGGACGAATCGCTTCGTGAGCCTCCTGAGCATTCTTGTTCTTACCTTGGTAAACACGAGGAGCACTTGCAACATATTCTTCGCCAAACATTTCTTTAGCCTGGCTTCTAGCTGCAGTGATTGCCTGAGTTGAAAGAGTTGGTGAGTCAGTTCTCATATACGTGATGTATCCCTCTTGGTAGAGAGATTGAGCGACGTCCATTGTTTGCTTTGCAGATAGACGCAACTTACGAGAAGCTTCCTGCTGGAGAGTTGAAGTGGTGAAAGGAGCAGCAGGTCTTCTGGTGCTTGGCTTTGCTTCAACTGAAATAACTTCAATAGGGACACCTGGTGTCTGAATGGCAGTCGCCAGTGAGGTTGCAGTTGCCTCATCGAGCAAGAGAACCTGTGCGGTTAGCTCACCCTTGTCATTGAAAGAATCACCGGTGGCAATGCGTTGACCGTTGTATGTGTGAAGTTTCGCTTCAAACTTAGGCTCAGACTCTTTACCAGTATCGAATGTTGCTTTGATGTCGAAGTATGAGGCAGAGACAAATGCCATACGCTCACGCTCACGCTCAACTACCAGACGAACAGCTGGAGACTGGACTCGTCCAGCACTTAGCCCTCTAGCCACCTTGCGCCAAAGTACAGGTGAAATCTCGTAGCCATATAAACGGTCAACAACTCTTCTAGTTTCTTGAGCCTGAACTAAGTCATCGTCAATTGATCTGGTGTTAGCAACAGCTGCCTGAATGGCTTCTTTGGTAATTTCGTGGAAAACCATGCGGTGAACTGGGACCTTTGGCTTCAAAACATCTAGCAAGTGCCAGGCAATTGCCTCTCCCTCTCGGTCCTCATCTGTCGCGAGGTATAGCTCGTCGGCGTCTTTCAGTGCAGCCTTGAGTTCAGAGACTGTCTTATTCTTACCGGCTGAAATTGCGTAGTAAGGCTTGAAATCATCTTCGACATCGATTGAGAACTTGCCGATTGTTCCTTGCTTCTTGAGCTCTGGAGATAGGTCTTTTAGATCGATGAGGTCACGAATGTGACCGACGGATGCGAGCACACGAAAGTCGTCGCCAAGATACTTGGCGATAGTCTTTGCCTTAGCTGGTGACTCTACGATTACCAGTTTCTGACCTGAACTCACTAATACTCCTACCTAAGTGGGCTAATTCCCGAGCCTGCCCGAGCCTTAACCCTATGAACTATACCTAAAACTTGCTGAGATACACCTATATAGATGTCAGAACCGACTTTATGGCATTCCTCCAGTGTTGCACCAAACTCTTTAACAATCTGGTCAGCAACTTCACAGGGATACCCTACTGCTAAGCCTCTAAATGCGTCCTCGGCAGCCAATACTGCAGTATCTGCAGTTGCCTGCAGTCTCGTTAATGCAAGAGATTCGGCTTGAACTACCACTCCTAGGCAAAGAACCCCCAGAAGCGCGAAAATTAATCCCAGACCTAGGACGGTTCCTGAACCACATTCGCTCATAAACCTGACTTTCTTGCACAGGCTCGCTCTGTCAATGGAAGCTCAAAAAGTCCAGCAACCTTCGTAATCTTCGTTAGTTCAACGCAGACACTCAAGTCCAAATACTCAACACTAGAGGTTAGACCCTGGGCACGCTCCGCCATAAGTTCAGCCACCAGCAACTGATCCTCGCCTCTGGCTATAGCTCTTGCTGTCTCTGCCGCAAGAGAAATTAGTGTTACTCGCCCAGTTTGGAGAGTTAGAACTTGGATACCAAATACGAGAATCAAAACAACTGTTGGCAATACCACCGCGAACTCCGCTGTTACTGACCCCGTTTCAACCGCTAGCCACCCGAGACGCTGAGCGCGGACCGAACTAACTCCAATAGCATGCCCTTTACCTCTTCGCTTCGAAGAATAGCCAGCAAGATACCGGCAAAGCCAACGGCGGCCAGAGTGATGATTGCATACTCCGCGGTACTGGCTCCTCTCTCGTCTAACCAGATAGCTTTGTTCATTTTCTTTTCCTTTCAACTTGGCCCAAACATAGAGGCCATCAATGGGATTACCGCAAGGCAAACAAAAGCTGGAAGAACCGCAAGTCCAAGAGGAAACATGAGACGAACACCTAAACGTTCGATTTTCAGTTCATTACGGGTTAACTGCTGCCGCTGAAGATTTCTAGCCTGTGCTCTAAGCAGATCACTCACTCTGGCCCCAGTGGTCTCCACCAAGTTGCTAATCTCAGCCATTGCCAGGAGTTCATCCTCTGCCGGCTCTCTGCCGAAGACCACTTCATACTCTTCAAAGGCCAGCCTTTGAGCCTTGTTTAGATTTGCTCCACCACCGGATGCCAATGCAACAGCCATTAGGAAATATCCGGGGTGGTCCTGCTCAGGCATGGCTCGGCGCAAAAGACTTGAGCTAACAACCTTTGCAGCAGCCAGGAGTGCGATACCTAAGAGGATAGAGATCGCTAACGCTGGCCTATCAACCACTGTCGCTAATAAATCAACACCAGAAAGTTGGGCTATGAGCACCGTTACCACCGGCAGCCATATCACTAACCTAGAGCTTGCTTTTGGACCAGCATAGGCAATCGCTATTCTTTCAAGTGCACGTTCCCGATTCTCTGAAAGTTCGGCGACAACTTCAATCTCGGCTGCGACACTTGCACCTGATCTGATTGCTACCCCAAGCAAGTAACTTAACCCCAAGTTACTCACCGGTAGCCCGCCAATAATCTTGATTGCCTTGGGCAAAGCCACTCCTGAACGAAGCAGACCAGCAAGCTTTGTTAAGACAAGACTGTCAGAGCTCATGCTTCAACCTTTCGATGGCGACCACTCTGCGATGTCCACTCTCACGTCTAACTTCGATAATCCATTGAATTGAACTAGCGATTAGAGGTTGTGCCAACTCATTTGAAACTCCTGCAAAGTTAAGAATGCTCGCAAGTCGGAGGTATGCATCGTCCAAAGAATTGGCGTGCAAACTAAAACCCGCTCCAGCGTGACCAGTATTCAAGCTTTGAAGGAGCAATACCAGTTCTTCTCCTCTGGCCTCTCCAATTACTATCCGGTCAGGTCTCATGCGAAGCGCATTCCGAAGGAGAGCCGTCAAAGTGATTTCACCTTTCCCCTCGTGATTGCTCTCTCGGGTCCTTAACGCAACTGCATTTCCAGACAGGGTCAACTCAAAGTTTTCTTCGAGGGTGACTATACGCTCATGAGAAACTTCATTGAGCATTGCCCTAAGCAAGGTAGTTTTCCCAGACCCTGTCCCGCCGACAATCACAAAGTTTTCCCTGTTAGTCAAAATTGAAATTAGTAGGGCATGTTGCACTTGTGTTATTGAGTTTTCTGATAAGAGTTGTCGCAAAGATAACTGCTTGGCGGGATGCCTTCTAATTGAAACTTGTGTCTGGGTAGAACATTCTCCGGCTAGAACAGCATGAATTCGAATTAATCCATATTGAGTTTGCAGACTAATTTCACCAAGTGGGTGAGAAATGTCTAACCTTGAGCCGCACTGACTAAAAATCTCTTGAAGCCAAATATTTAGTTCAGGCTCACTCTTGAACAGCGACTCTGAGATCTTGAGTTCTCCAGAGATGTCAACCAGGGTCGGACCAGCTGAACTAATCAGAATGTCTGTTACCCGCTCATTTGCAAGAAGCGAGTCCAGTTTCTCTAATTCGTTCACAGAGCAATGGTGCTTCTCAGGTGACTCTTTCCTGCTTCTCAACCATGAAACTGTGCACAAAACAAGTTTGGGGAGAATGTGTAAAAGGGGCTTAAATTAGGGGGCCCCGGTCTCTGGGGGGAGTGACCGGGGCCGGCGATATTTGATTGGGGGAATCAAAATATCGCAGGTCAGCCGAAGCTGACTAAAAAATTATAACAACATTGAGAGACTTATGGAACAGTTGAATCCCCATAAAGGTAGATACTTATTTTGAGGGAAAGAG
>JBEAMR010000009.1:0-2641 GCA_041165845.1 Actinomycetota bacterium
GCTTCATCAACAATCACGAAGGTGTCGTGCAGGGATCTACCTCTGATGTGTGTAAGCGGTAATACTTCTAGTAATCCGCGGTCGGTGACGTGTTCAAGAACTTCTTTAGAAACCAATGGACCTAGAGTGTCAAAAACTGCCTGCGCCCAAGGGTTCATCTTCTCAGCCTCTGAACCTGGCAGGTAACCAAGTTCTTGACCGCCGACAGCGTAGAGCGGTCTGAAGACCATGATCTTCTTGTGTGCTCTGCGTTCTAGCACTGCTTCAAGACCAGCACAAAGGGCAAGTGCAGACTTACCGGTTCCTGCTCGTCCACCAAGAGAAACAATCCCAATCTCAGGATCTAGCAATACATCGATAGCTAGTCTCTGTTCGGCAGATCTACCGTGCACACCGAAGATGTCTCTATCGCCCCTGACCAGCTTTACTTTCTTATCTGCTGTCACTCGACCTAGCGCATGTCCTCTTTCGCTAGTGATAACCAAACCACAGTTCACTGGAAGATCTTTGACTGCAGGGTGGTCATAACCATCTGAGTCATAGAGATCACTCATCTGATCTGCACTCATGGCAATCTCTTGAATACCGGTGTATCCGGAGTCAACTGCCATCTCGGCACGGTATTCATCAGCCATGAGACCTAGTGCTGATGCTTTGACACGTAGTGGTAGGTCTTTAGAGACAACGGTGACATCGAAACCTTCGTTGGCTAGGTTTGCAGCTACTGCCAGGATTCTTGAATCGTTGTCACCTAGTTGGAAACCAACTGGCAGAACATTTGGGTTGATGTGGTTTAGTTCAACTCTTAGAGTTCCACCATCACCTATCTCAACTGGGAAATCTAATCTCTCGTGCTTCATGCGAAGGTCATCTAGGTGACGAAGAGCTTGTCTAGCGAAGTATCCGATCTCTGGATCGTGACGCTTCTTCTCTAGTTCGTTGATGACGATGATTGGAAGCACGATTTCGTGCTCTGCGAATTTGAATATGGCTCTTGGGTCAGCTAGTAATACCGAGGTATCAATGATGAAAGTCTTGATTCCGGTCTCGGGCTTTTTGGGGGTTGCCTTAGCAGTTGTCTTGGTGGTTTTAGGTGATGCACTGCTTTTAGTAGGCATTAACTCTCCTGCTTATTCCGTTTGGTTAGAGATTACGCCTAAGGTTTTACAGGGTAAGAATCAACACGCCCGAATGAGGGTGTAGTAATCAAAAATTTACTTAGGCACCAAATCGGCGGTTACGTTTACCAAAAGCACGCAGCGCTCTTAGGAAATCAACCCTTCTAAAATCAGGCCAGAGAGCTTCTTCGAAGTAGAGCTCACTGTTGCTGCTCTGCCAAAGTAGGAAACCGCTGAGACGCTGTTCACCTGAAGTTCTGATAATCAGATCAGGGTCAGGTTGACCTCCGGTATAGAGGTGCTCAGTGATTAGTTCTGGGGTTAGCAGTTCTAGCAGGTCTTCTGTCTTGGTTCCAGCTTGAGCGTGCTTTTTCACGATCTGCTTCATAGCTTCTGCAATCTCGTTACGGCCTCCGTAACCAACTGCCAGGTTGACGTGTAATCCGTCGATGTTCTTAGTTGCCTTCTCAGCTTTTTCAAGTCGAGTTCTTAGGTTTTTAGGAAGAGCTTCTCTTGAACCTACTAACTGCACTCGCCAGAGTTTGGCGTCTGCTAGTTCTGTAGCAACATCACCAATTATTCGTAAAAGATCTTCTAGTTCATCTTCGGTTCTCTTGGTGAGGTTTTCGATGGAGAGCATATACAAAGTCACTACTGGAATACCCAGGTCATCACACCAACCTAAGAACTCGTGAATCTTCTTGCCACCTGCGGTGTGACCTACTTTTGCTTTAGCTGCAAAGTTTCTTTCAGCCCAGCGTCTGTTGCCATCCAACATGACGGCAACGTGCTTAGGAAGAGATTCCTTAGCTAGATCTCCAAGGATCTGTCTCTCGTAGAGGCCATAGATTAACTTGCGCACAAGTTAAGGTTACCTGCTGATTTAGTGGGTATTTAACTGGTCTAGGGTAAAGACATGGAGAACAATCAGCCAGATAGCCCAGACCCGCTGTATTTACCCCTTTCGGAGACGGTTCCTGCTGATGCCCTAGAGAAGAAGCCTTCTTGGCGAGGCTGGATTCACACCGGGGTGTTACCGATTGTTGTTGCCGGAGGCATCATCCTGATTGTCTTAGCCAACGGAGTTATACCTAAGGTCGCAGCCAGCATTTTCTTCGCTAGCTCTCTTTTGTTATTCGGTAACAGTGCTCTATATCACCGCTTCAACTGGAGACCAAAGTTAAAGATCACTCTAAAGAGAATTGACCATGCCAACATATTCCTGCTGATTGCCGGAAGCTATACGCCGATGGCGATGTTGGCTCTTCCAGCAGAAAAGGGTTTAGTGCTTTTAGTTGCTGTTTGGATTGGTGCAGTGCTTGGAATTAGTTTCAGAATCTTTTGGATCAATGCACCGAGATGGTTGTATGTTCCGCTGTATGTTCTCTTGAGCTGGGCAGCGATGTTCTACATCGTTGACTTCTTTTCATTCAATGCACTAGCGATGTCACTGATCTTGATTGGTGGCCTCTGTTACACCGCCGGAGCAGTTGTCTACGGAATAAAGAAACCAAACCCATTCC
>JBEAMR010000010.1:0-11536 GCA_041165845.1 Actinomycetota bacterium
CCAGCGAAGTGGAGGCTCTGGATTCACAATTACTTCAACTTGACCTCTCTCTCCTAACAAGCTGAACTCGAACTCGGGATTGCAGTTATCAGGACATTGTTATTCAGAGACCAAATAAAAGTTGGGTTGAAGGAATACCTGCGGATCTCTAAACCCAAATTGTTTCTGGACACGAGATCCACTTTCAGAGACCGACAAAGTTTTCCACTACCTTGAGGGACAGAGATGTCATAGTCCGTCCATGAGGACTTCGCTGCAAACCACATGAGGTCATCCCAAGCGTCTGTAGGTGCTGATGAATCCGCTTGAGTTATTCTGGAGCGCCATTGAGCCTCGTGTTTATCAAGTATGTGAAAATATCCACTCGACTCTGCAGCCCCACATTTCAAGGCAAGAGTCTTCGACGTGCCAAAATAATTTCCGATGAACGAAGCAATAGACCAAGTTGTATTTCTAAATACCCAGCACTGTGTCCAGTCGTCGAATGCAAGTAGCCTAGGCAATTTCATGTTGTCTGAAGCCTCGGTTGCCCAAATGTCAGTCGAGCCAGGAAGAAAAATTGAAGATCCAGATTCGGTTTCTGCTTCCCAACTTAGCGATTCTTCAGCTTCACTCACCGAAACACCTGAAAGGCTTATTAGCAAAGTTAAGGCTAGAAAGCTTATTGATTGGCGCTTGCCCAATTTATTCCCCTACACGTTATTACAGTGACACCTCTACAGTACCCGCGATGTCGCTAATAATTTATCTGAATGCGTCTAACCGCACCACAGACATTTCTCTCGCTCTACTTGATTTCAACCACAACAGGAACGTGATCGCTAGGTCCTTCGCCTTTACGTTCGTCCCTAACTATTTCTGCTGAGGTTACACGTTCTGCGAATGCTTCGCTTCCTAGAATGAAGTCAATTCTCATGCCCTCGTTCTTAGGGAATCTAAGTTGTTGGTAATCCCAGTATGTGTATCCATCTGGAACCAGTGGTCGAACTACGTCTGTCAATCCAATTTGTTCGAATGCTTCAAAGGCATCTCGCTCTGCTTGAGAGACATGTGTTGAACCAATGAACTCGTCCATATCCCAAACATCGGTATCTAGGGGAGCAATGTTGAAATCTCCCATTAGAGCGAGGGACTGGTTAGGGTCATGCTCTAACCACTCTGCAGATGCTGCAGCTAGTCTGTCCAACCAGTTGAGCTTGTATTCGTAGTGAGGGTCTTCAAGTGTTCTACCGTTAGGAATGTAAAGGGACCAGAGCCTTACATCTTCAAAGGTTGCTCCTATTGCTCTAGCTTCCTGGGCTAGCTCTGGACCGAAGCCTGGCATATCGGCAAAGCCGATCTCAACATCTTCAGCAGGTATCTTGCTTGCAAAAGCGACACCGTTCCACTGGTTTAGACCATGTAGTACGACGTGGTAACCAGCGTCAGTAAAGGCCTGCATGGGGAACTGCTCAGGTTTGCACTTGATCTCTTGCATAGCTAACACATCGATATCGGCTCGCACCATCCAGTCCACTACACGTGAGACACGGGTTCTAATTGAGTTAACGTTATGAGTTGCTATGCGCACTGTTTAAACTTAAGGCATGACCTTTTCTTCTCCCGCCAAGCCTCGCCTGATTGAACTAATTAAAGCACTTGCTGTTGTGCATGGCAGAGTAACTCTTTCCAGTGGTATCGAAGCTGATTATTACGTCGATCTTCGTAGAGCTACTCTTCACCACGAAGCTGCTGTTCTTATTGGTCAGGTAATGCTTGATCTTCTAGATACAAACTCTGTTACTGACTTTGATGCTATTGGTGGTTTGACTATGGGTGCAGATCCTGTTGCAACCGCTGTGTTGCACCAGGCTGCTGCTCGAGGAAGAAGTGTTGATGCTTTCGTAGTGCGTAAGCAGGCGAAAGCTCACGGTATGGGTAGACAGGTTGAAGGACCCGATGTTAAAGGTAAGCGGGTAGTGGTTGTTGAAGATACTTCAACAACTGGAGGTTCTCCTCTAACAGCCGCAAAAGCACTTGAAGAAGCAGGAGCAATCATTGTTGCTGTTGCAACTGTTGTTGATAGAGACACTGGTGCACAAAAAGTAATCGAGGATGCCGGCTACAAATATTTAACAGCCGTCACCCTCGATGACCTAGAACTTCGTTAGTGCTTAATTACTTGGCCTTTGCCTTTGTGCGTTGTGTATTTGATCCAGTCAATCTTGAATTCAGCTTTCTGAATAGTTTCATCTAGCTGACCACCATCGAAGTTACCTCCGGTAGCTAGGTTCATGATCAAATAAAACTCTGCGTTGAATACCCATGAGTCTGGTGCAATTGATTGCTTGCTTTCGCCAGCAACAAACTTGTTGTCAACGTAGAACTTCACGCTGTCAGGCAACCAGTCAATGCGGTAGGTGTGGAAACCTGCAGTAAGGGGAGTGTTGCCAGCAAAGTAGTAATTAGTCTTGGCGTTACCACCAGAGTACTCAGGGCCATGCAAGCTGTGCACTGAGTGGTAAGGCTGTGAACCTCTAGCTTCCATGATGTCAATCTCTCCACATGAAGGCCAACCATCACAACTACTTCTTGGAACACCTAGCATCCAGAATGCTGGCCATAGGCCGACACCTTCGGGAACTTGCATGCGCGCAGACATAGAACCGTACTTAAAGCCAACCTTGTCCTTGGTCATAACTCTGGCGCTCGAGTAAACACAATCAATACACCAGTTGGTAATGTATGTGGTCTTAGGGTCATCAGCAACTAGCTTGATTGCTCTAATGACTAGGTTGCCCTTGCCATCGGTTGAGATGTTGGCTGCCTTGTTGGTGTAATACTGCTGCTCGTTGTTACCCCAGCCGCCAGCACCGATGTTGTAGCTCCAGATCTTTGGGTCTACCTTTGTACCAGCCTTTTCGTTGAATGACTGAGTCCACAGGATCTTCTCCCCGGCAGCGTTAGCTGAGATGGGGGCGATAAGCAAGAATCCAGCGGTAGCAATAGCTACAGCACTCTTTAGGATCGGGAGCTTCTTCACGGGTACCTCTTCTATTAGGGAAAGTATTACAGAGTAAATGATTACTTTTTGGTAACAGTTACTAAATCTGTGGCTTCTCAGATTGCTAAGAAACCGCTTTCACGCTTAACTTGTCTTAACTGTGAAACCGCTTTCGCAGTTTACTACAAACCTTATAACCGAGGAAGTAGGCCTCCCCTAAAGGTTGTCGCACAACAACCAGGTGGGGAGGCATCACCTCTAACTAGGAGAACTAAATGTTGTTCAACAAGCTTTCAGCCAAGGTAACTGTACTAATCACAGCTGGCGTTATGTCTATTGGATCTCTGGGTGCAATTACCCCGGCTCAGGCAGTTGTTGACTGCACCGCTGCAACAGCGGACACAGATACTTGCACCGTTCTGAAGGTAGAGACCTTCGGAGACGTTATTCAGCCAGCCCTTGTTGCTGAGTACCGCAGACTTCACCCAGAAATCAAACTAAGCATCAAGAAGTCAGATCTAGATGCCCTGAACGGAACCAGCCTTTACACCCAGTGTGCTGCCGGTGGTGCTGGTAACCCAGATATTGCTGCTGTTGAGATCTCATACTCAGGCTTCTGGCGTTCATACCCACAGTGTTTTACTGACCTACGCACTCTTCGCACTTCTGTTGGCAACAAGTCAGCAAACGAGTTGAAGAAGGACTACCTAGCTTGGCGCTGGGAACAGGGTGTTGGTTACAACGATTCTGTAATTGGTATCCCGACTGACGTTGGAGGCCTGGAAGTTGCTTACCGTTGGGATCTATTCAAGGCTAAGGGACTTCCTTACAAGCGTGCTGATGTCTCCAAGTCTTGGGACACCTGGCCTAAGTTCATTGCCTTCGGTAAGAAGTACATGGCTAAGGTTTCAGCTGCCGACAAGAAGAAGAACATTGGTTTCATGGACAACGTAGCAACTATTTACGCAGCAATGATGAACCAGGGCACTATGAAGTATTACAAGAACAACGGAACTGACACCGGTCAGCTAGTGTTCAAGACCAACCCACAGGTGAAGCTTGCGTTCAACACAACCATTGAGGCCGGTAAGGCTGGCATCGGTACTCGTATCGGACAGTTCTCATCTGACTGGAACGTTGGTATGACCAAGGGAACCTTCGCAGTAATGCTTGCTCCAGCCTGGATGATGGACTACATCAAGGGTCAGGCTCCAAGCACTAAGGGTAAGTGGGACATCGCTGACATTCCTGGTGGTGGTGGAAACCAGGGTGGTTCACAGTTGACCATTCCTAAGGGTGCAAAGCACAAGCAGGAAGCATGGGACTTCATCTCCTGGTATCTAGCACCTGCTCAGCAGTTGAAGGTATTCCAGATCTACGGTCTATTCCCATCAACTCCGTCTCTATATTCAGACCCAGACCTAACAGGATTCAAGGACCCGTTCTTCAACAACGCCCCTACTGGAGCAATCTACGCAGATGGTGTTAAGAAGCTAAAACCGATCTTTGAAGGAAAGCTACAGCGCTGTATTGACATGGCAATGGGATCAGCTATTTCTCTTGTGATCAATGGCAAAGAAAAGGTTCCTAGCAAGGCATATGCTAAGGGCATTGCTGCTGCTGACAAGTGTAAGTAAGACAGAGCTGAAGAGATAATTCAATGTCACAAACTGCTGTGAAACGTAATTCAAAGCCGACCTCTCCGTGGAAGCCAGCTAAGAAACTGAACAACCCAAATGCTGTTCAATCACTGAATGGTCGATGGGGCTACCTGTTCACCGCACCGTTCTTTGTGATGTTCTTGATTTTTGGACTTGCTCCGATTGTCTACTCTGTCTACATTGCTTTCTTCAACTGGGATGCACTTGGAACTCAGGACTTCATTGGTCTTGCTAACTTCACTGAGCTAATTGCTGATACAAGATTCTGGAATGCGTTGGTTAACACCATCGACATTTGGTTGCTATCAACAATTCCGATGTTGATCTTCTCAATTGGTTTGGCAGCAATCCTGCACAACCCACACTTGAGAGGTTCAACTTTCTGGAGAACCATTCTTCTAGTTCCAAACATCACATCGGTTCTTGCTATTGCGATTGTGTTTGGTCAGCTGTTTGGTCGAGACTTCGGAATGGTGAACATCATCATCGGTGCTCTAGGTTTTGAGCACATTGACTTCATCCAAGGAACTACCTCAAGTCACGTAGCCATTGCTTCGATGATTGTGTGGCGCTGGACCGGTTACAACGCTCTAATCTTCCTAGCAGCGATGCTTGCTATTCCAGGTGAACTGTACGAGTCTGCATCACTTGATGGTGCTAGCAAGTGGAAGCAGTTCATCTACGTAACACTTCCTAGCCTGAGAAACACAATCACCTTCGTTCTAATTGTCGGAACTATCGGTGGTCTTCAGGTATTTGCTGAGCCTCTCATTCTCGGTGGTTCGTACAACGGTGGTGACTCAGGTCAGTTCTCAACCCTTACCTTGTTCCTCTTCGATCAAGCATTCGTTGCATACAAGTGGGGTTACGCAGCAGCGGTTGGAATCATGATTACCTTCATCGTTGCAATTGTTTCTTTCATCAACTTCTTGATTACCCGCAAGCTAGCAGGTGATGGCAAATGAGTTCAGTAGTAAAGGAACAGACCATTCCAAAAGCAAAAGTGAATAAGCGTCCTAAGTGGCAGCGCATGGGTATCGGTGGATACATCGTGCTCGCGTTTGTCACCTTCCTGTCAATCTTCCCGTTCTACTGGATGTTCATCGTTGCATCCAACGGAACAGATGAGATTAGCAAGATTCCACCAACACTTGTTCCTGGTCCTCGCTTCTTCACAGTGATTAGCAACGTCTACGAAGTATTGCCTTCTTTCAACCAAGCACTTCTAAACACTGTGTATGTTGGAACAATTGTTGCTGTCGCTCAAGTCTTCTTCTCGGCTATTGCAGGTTTCGCTTTCGCTAAGTTGAACTTCAGAGGTCAACGCTTCATGGTGCTGTTTGTTATTTTGACCATGATGCTTCCAAGCCAGCTGGGCATCATCCCGTTGTTCATGTTGATGGGAAACCTAGGTTTTATTGACACACTTTGGGCTCTGATTGTTCCTGCATTGGTTACAGCTTTCGGTGTGTTCTGGATGAGACAGGTTATTGACGCTCAGGTTCCTAACGAACTGCTTGAATCCGCAAGCATCGACGGTGCTGGTGTATTCCGTGTTTACTGGAGCCTAGTTCTTCCGATCATCGCTCAGAGCAGCTTCGTTCTTGGTCTGTTCTCATTCCTTGCAACTTGGAATGACTTCCTCTGGCCACTTCTTGTTCTTAACACTCCGGAGAACTTCACAGCACAGGTTGCGGTGAACCAGTTGAAGAGTAGTTACGCAATTGACTACGCCTTGAATATGGGTGGAGCATTCCTATCAACAGCACCGCTAATCGTGTTGTTTATCTTTGTTGGTCGCAGGCTTGTCCGTGGTGTTATGGACGGAGCGGTGAAGGGTTAATCATGAGTTTTCCAGAAGATTTCAATTGGGGTTCAGCAACAGCCTCTTACCAGGTTGAAGGCGCATTTGATGTTGGCGGCAGATCTGCAAGCATTTGGGATACCTTCTCTAAGACTCCAGGCAAAGTAGTTCGTGGCGACAACGGTGACGTTGCCTGCGATCACTACAACCGCTTCGAAGAAGACATCAAGATCATGAAAGATCTTGGCATGCAGTCTTACCGTTTCTCAATCGCTTGGCCACGCATCATGCCTAACGGCACCGGTGAGGTAAACCAAGAGGGTGTGGCTTTCTATAACCGCCTAATCGATGCACTTCTAGAAGCTGGTATTCAGCCAACCGCAACTCTGTATCACTGGGACCTACCTCAGGTTCTTCAAGACAAGGGTGGTTGGGGTAACAGAGACATCGTTAAGCAGTTTGCAGATTACGCAACAGTTTGTGCTGAAGCTTTCGGTGACCGTGTTGCTAACTGGATCACTATCAACGAACCTTGGTGCGTTACCTGGTTAGGTAACTTCTGGGGAGTTCATGCTCCAGGTCTAAAAAATCTAGATACTGCAATCGCGGTTGCTCACCACACTGCTCTAGCTCACGCTGAAGCAACCAGAGCTATTCGTGCAGTTCGTCCAGAGAGCAGATCAGGCATTACTCTGAACATGACTAACTACAGAGTCTCTGATGAGTCAAACCTTGAACTACTTCAGCTCCGTGATTACTGGGATTCGAACATCAACCGCTGGTGGATGGATGCGCAGTTGCACGGAACATATCCTCAGAACCT
Source organism: Actinomycetota bacterium (assembly GCA_041165845.1). Lineage (GTDB taxonomy): Bacteria > Actinomycetota > Actinomycetes > Actinomycetales > Microbacteriaceae > Rhodoluna. The sequence goes on from JBEAMR010000010.1 coordinate 7,272, forward strand.
AGTTGATTTCTACGGTGACAAGCTTGCCAAGGTAGTGCTACCTGGGGATATGGAAAAACTAAAGATTGATTCAGAGTTCCTAGGTGTGAACTACTACTCAGACTCTTTCCTAAACACGCCAACTCCAGAGCAGGTAGAGAAGAACGAAGGAACCTTCATCTTCCCAATCAACTCAGATGGCACTTCTCCTGGTCCTCACACTGACATGGGTTGGCCTATTACTCCTGAAGGTTTAGGTAATCTACTTATCCGTATTCACAAGGACTGGCCTGAGATTATTGACATCGCCATCACTGAGAACGGTGTTGCCTACGATGACGAGCCAGACGAGAACGGTGTTGTAAACGATCAGCGTCGCGTTGACTACTTACTCTCACACCTACACTCAGTTGAGCGAGCTATCGAAGCTGGTGTGCCAGTAAAGAGTTACTACTACTGGTCACTGATGGACAACTTTGAGTGGGCTGAAGGTTACGCGAAACGTTTTGGAATAGTTCATATCAATTTTGAAACATTACAGCGAACACCGAAACTTTCAGCAAACGTTTACAGTAAGGTGATTCAGAGCAACGGTGCAGTGTTGAAAACTGCAAGCAAGAACTAGTTACTAGCTAGGGGAGGAGGGCAAAATGGCCCCTTTGGTACGCCCTACCTACGCAGTAATTGCTAAGACCGCTGGAGTATCAGAGGCAACTGTTTCACGTGTCCTAAACGGTGACGAGAGCGTCCACCCAGATCGAGCACAGCGAGTTAGAGATGCTGTTGAAGAGCTTGGTTACAAAAAGAACAGAGTTGCTTCAGCGCTCGCTTCAGGCCGCACCGGTCTGATTGCAGTAGTTATTGACGATGATTTTTCTGTCTTCAGCGACCCATTCTGGGGGTCCGTAACATCAGGCGTTAGCAGAGTACTGCAAGAAAACGGATTACACACCGTCCTCATGGTTGCCCCGGTAGGTGCGCTAGATGGCGGTGTTGCTCACTATCTAAAATCTGGTGAAGTTGATGGAGCTATCTTCTTCGTGCTGCACTCAGACATCTTGGTAAACCACCTAAAGAAGCAAGGTCTCCCACTGGTTATCACCGGAACCCCACACTCCAACGCTGACATTCCTTTTGTTGATACTGACAACTTCGGTGGAGCTTATAGCGCTACCAAGCACCTGATGAACCAGGGCTGCAAGAAGGTTGCCATTATCACCGGTGACATTGGAACTACCGCCGCAAAGCAGCGTCTGGACGGGTATCTCCAGGCTCACCGTGAGAGCGGACACCTACCAACTAAGTCTTTGATCTGTGAGGGTGATTACAGTTTCGAGAGCGGTAAGAACCACGCTCAGAGGCTTATCGAGACACATCCAGACGTTGATGGGGTATTTGCCAGCAATGACCTTATGGCAATGGGTGCAATCACAGTCTTTGAGAATGCTGGCAAGTCTGTTCCTAGCCAGGTAAGAGTTGTTGGTTTTGACGATGCCCTAATTGCTCAGACCTCTAGACCATCTTTGACAACAGTCCGTCAGGATGTTGTTGCCCTTGGTGAAGCAGCTGGTTCGCTGATGATCGCTCAGCTCAACGGGCAGGACTTTGAACCCATCATTCTTCCAACCGAACTCGTTATCCGTGAAAGTGCTTAGAAACAAATAACGAATTGGTAACTACCCGCGAAACCGCTTTCACGGGATAAAAATAAGGGCTAATCTGCTAATAGGAAGTGTGTGCGCACTCCGAATGGATCGTTGAATATAGGCGCACCAGCCTATATCTACTGTTCTTCCGGCCACACCTCCCATTTACTAGAAGGAATCAAAATGACCGTAAGCATCAAGAAGCTATCAGCCATTACCGCAACCCTTATGTTGAGCTTGGTTGGCATCGGGGCGATCTCAGCTCCTGCCCAAGCCGCTGACTGCCCTTATCCAGTTGAGAACCCAGCGTCTAACGACAACCCTAAGGACACTATTCGTCTAATCAGCCCGGTGCTTACAGATGACAACTCAATTCGTCGTTACGACTTCGAGGGTCAGTTCACAGTTGACTGTGACTGGTTCGGTGTTGGCATGCGCTTCAACCAGGTCTATGTTCCTTTTGGTCTAACTACCAACCTAACTTTCCACGCTGCAAAGCCAAATGGAGAGGCTCTTGCCTTTACCAAGGTAACCCTTCGCGCTAACAAGGGTTACTCTTCTTCTAACGCTGCAGTTCGCGTTAACGGAATCAAGGCTAGACCTGCTCCGTCAAACGCGTCAGATGGTGCAAACGTAATTGGCACAACAGATGTGAACGGTAACGTTACCTTCGTTGTTCAATCACCTGCAGACTGTGAAGCCTACGGTGGAACACTACCTGCCGCTCCAGCTAACCTAGGTGCAGATACCCCTAACGATAGAAACGCTGACCCAAGCACTGACTGCTTCAGCCAGTTCCTACCAAGCATCACCGGTGAGAAGACTGACTCAGCAGACTTCGTTGAACTTCACTACTTCGATTCAACTGGTCTGGACTACAGCGCAGATGAAGCAAACCTATACATCGCTGCGCCAACTCTAGATGACACCAACTCAATCACTGGTGATGGTGTTCTTCAGACTTATGCACCTGTTGCTTCAAAGCAGATTGTTGTTTTCGAAGCCAGAAAGCTTGACGGTTCTTACGTTCGTAACCACGAAGTTAAGATCAAGATCAACAAGGCTAACTCTGGTGCAAACGCAAAACTAACCGCAGGACTAATTGGTCTAACGGGCTCATCAGTTCCACTAACTGCTGATGCCACTAAGACAGAAGAGGACCAACTAGTACTAACTGGAACAACAGATGCTTTTGGTAACGTAGCGTTCCTATTGACCAACACTGATACAGCTGGTGAACCGAAGCCTGCAACCAAGACAACACCAGTTCCTACTGAAGGTGCAAAGTTTGCTTCCATCGTTGGTGAACTAACCGGAACTACAACAAATGCCTGGACTTATGAGCCACACTTCTACAAGGCAGTAGTTGTTCCAGTTCCTGTTACTTCTATCACTGTTGCTGCATCAGGTAGAAAGATCACAGTAACCATCAACAACGCAATTGGTAAGACTTCAACTGTTTCTATCACAGGAAAGCCGAAGGTAACTCTAAAGCCAACTGTTGCTAAAAAGGTACTGTCATACACAGTTACAAAGGGAACTAAGAAGGTTGTAATTACAGCTAACGGAAAGACCCTAACCAAGACGTTCATTATCAAGTAACTCTCCTAGTTAGAAATAACGGCTGTCCAGAAATGGGCAGCCGTTATTTGTTTAAAGAGTTATTAGTGAATTAGATCTGCGATTGAGTTCAAGATCTCATTTGGTCTAAATGGGTACTTGTTGATCTCTGCATCATCGGCAATACCGGTTAGCACTAGAACTGTGTGTAGACCAGCTTCAATACCAGCAACAATGTCGGTGTCCATACGATCACCGATCATGCCTGTGGTTTCTGAGTGAGCATTGATCTTGTTCATAGCTGAACGGAACATCATTGGGTTTGGCTTACCAACGATGTATGGGTCTTTACCAGTTGCCTTAGTAATAAGTGCAGCAACAGAACCTGTTGCAGGTAGAACACCTTCAGCGCTAGGACCAGTTGCATCTGGGTTGGTAGCAATAAATCTAGATCCGTTGTTGATCAATCTGATTGCTTTGGTAAGTGAATCAAAGTTGAAGTTACGGGTTTCACCTAGAACCACATAGTCAGGGTTCACATCGGTCATCACATAACCGATCTCGTGCATGGCTGTAGTGAGTCCTGCTTCACCTAGAACAAAGGCGGTTCCCTTTGGCTTCTGAGAGTGCAGGAAGTCTGCTGTTGCTAGAGCTGAGGTCCAAATAGCTTCTTCTGGAATAGCAAGCCCTGTTGCCTTGAGTCTTGCTGCAAGGTCTCTAGGGGTATAGATCGAGTTGTTAGTAAGAACTAGGAACCTAAGTCCATCTTCCTTCCACTGCTTCACAACATCCGCAGCTCCAGGGAGAGCTCTACCTTCGTGGACTAGCACACCGTCCATGTCGGTGAGCCAACATTCGATTTTTCTTCTTTCAGCCATGGTCTCAGTTTACCTTCAGCAAAGTTAGGCTTGAGTAGATGTCAGATAAAGAGCAGCCAAATAACCCAAGTCACGAGCTAACCACTTGGGGAGTTGGCCCTTGGCAGGGCGAATGGCCAGAAGGTGCCGAACTACCTGAATCCATCTACGACACTGAGTTATTGACTAACGGGGACACCAGAAACGTAGTTGATAAATACCG
>JBEAMR010000011.1:0-4131 GCA_041165845.1 Actinomycetota bacterium
TCCCTAGAGGACTGGGTTCAATCTTTAGAGCAAGCAATTGCTTTGAACACTGACCATGTCAGCGCATACTCGCTGATTGTTGAACCAGGGACAAAACTTGCAAGGCAAATCAAGTCAGGTGAAGTTGAGTCTCCAGATGAAGATCTGCATGCGGAGATGTATGAGGTTGCTGAAGAACTTCTGACTAAAGCAGGGTTCAACAATTACGAGGTGAGCAACTGGTCAAAGAACACTGAAACCAGATCCCGTCACAACATTGCTTATTGGAAGTCGATGGACTGGTGGGGCTATGGTCCAGGTGCTCACAGTCACATTGGGGGAGTCAGATGGTGGAATGTCAAGAACCCATCAGCATACACAGATCGTATTGTTGCCAATTTCTCACCAGCCCTTGAACGTGAACTAGTTGATGAAGAAAACCGAGACATCGAAAGAGTAATGCTTGAGGCCAGACTCTCTGACGGCATGGACTTGACTTGGTTGAAGAGTAAAGGGTTTGCCACTGCTGAAACCATCTCTACCCTGATTGCTGAAGGTCTAGTCGATGGAACAGCTGTGTTTTCAGGAACCTTGAAGTTGACTCTCAGGGGAAGACTTTTAGCCGATTATGTCGTTAGAAAACTGCTCGGTTAGGCCAAAATAGTAGTAGTAAAGATAAAGGGGTTCCCAAATGGCTTTTTGTACGGCTTGTCAGATTGAAGTTGCTAACGCTAGGTTCTGTACTACTTGCGGTAGACAGCTAGTAGATGCTTCAGCACCTGCTGAGTCTCAGGTTTCAACACCTGCAGCTACTAGTTCAAAAAATCTTGCAATGTGGGCACACTTGGCACCACTGCTGGCAGTGGTAGTTGGTGGCTTCTTGACAGCTGGTATTGCTTATTTGCTGTTGTGGTTGCCGGGTTTACTTATTCGACAGGCAGTCACAGCAACGGACTTTGATCGTAGACATGCGACAGAGTCACTCAATTTTCAGGTAAGCCTTCTCGTATACATAACCGCTGGAACCGTCTTTAGTGCAATTACCCTTGGCATCGGGCTACTTATTGCAGGCCCGGCGCTAATCGGATTAGCAATTGCAGCCCTAATCTTCAACATCATGGCAATTGCTGCAGCCAACGGTGGAAGAGAATATCGATACCCACTAACTATTAGATTTGTAAAATAAAATAAAAATCAAAGGGGGAACAAATGGCATTCTGTAGTTCTTGTGGAACCGAAAATAAGACGGGGGTTTATTGCACTTCCTGTGGGCGATTGCTTGATGGTAGTAGCCAAGATGTTTTGAATTCAAGCACTTCAACTCTCAATAGAGGTAGTAATCGAGCAATGTGGGCGCACCTTGGACCGCTACTGCTCTTGGTGGCGTATTGGTTTATAGGCCCATTGCTAACGAGTGGGTCAGAGACAATATTTCAAGATGACTCCTTCGGATTAATCCAGTTCAATGCATTGGTCGTATTGCTTCCACTTCTTGTCCTTTGGGTACCGGGAGTGATTCTCAGGGTTAGCTCAAAGTCAACAGATTTCGAGAAAAGACATGGTTCGGCGTCAATAAACAATCAAATTAGTTTGTTCATTTACATCTCAGTAATCATCGTTTTGGCTTTCGCCTTCACCATCGGCACTCTGTCAGGTGGCTGGGAAACCTGGTTAACCTCAATTGCATTCGTCTGGTTCATCGCAGCCTCAGTGTTGGGGTTGCTGTGGATTGCTCAAACTGTCTTCTCGATCATGGGGATAGTTGCAGCCAGAAGCGGAAGAGAGTATCGCTACCCACTTGCTATCAGGTTTCTGAAGTAATATTGGCACTCTAGGGATACGAGTGCTAACGCTCTTATCTGGCGCCTTTTATCTGGAGTGGTAATGATTTCTGTTCGCAATCTGGCTGTGCTAAGAGCCATCATTGAGGACTTCATTGCGACCAATGAACCTGTTGCCTCTAAGTCTCTAGTTGAAAGACATAACTTCGGAGTCTCTAGCGCAACCATTAGGAATGACATGGCTGCACTAGAAGAAGAGGGATACATCGCCGCTCCTCACACATCTTCAGGGCGTATTCCTACCGATAAGGGATATCGAGTTTTTGTTGACCAACTAATCCAGGCAGAAGCCGAATCGGTTGAGATCAGAAAGAACTTCTCAGAACTTAGAAAGCTGTTTTCTAAGACACTAGATCAGCTAACTGATTTAGATGAGCGCCTAGAGACTTCAGCACAGATGCTCGCTAAAGCAACCGGTGAAGCAGCTGTTATTCAGTATCCAAACCTGAACAGTGTTTTGGTTAGGGCAATCGAATTGGTAAAGGTTTCTAGCAACAGAGCTCTAGTAATTCTGATAACCGAATCTGAGCGTATTCAACAGCACCTAGTCGTATTTCCAGTTGATGTTACCGATGGCCAACTTCAACAGCTCAGAGGCAAAGTGAACGCTGTCGCTGTCGGAGTACTGATTGACGATCTGCCAGCCATTCTTAAGAAGACATTAGAAACTGTTTCATCAGCAGACAAAGCAATTCTCCAGAGAATTGTTGATGGAGTGCTGTTGCTAATCGACAGTAATCGACAGGACAAAATGGCTTATGCCGGAACAACTAACCTTGTTAGAAACGAAGACCAGTTCGGTGGCGGACTACCTTCACTGCTTGAGACTCTGGATGAACAAAAGGATCTCTTCGCATTCCTAAACAATTGGAAACTAGATTCAACTCAACCTCGAGCAATCATTGGTTCTGAAAACAGCGTTGTTGAGCTAACCAACAGTTCGCTTTTGCTCTCTTCATATCACAACCAAGGTGAAGAAGTTGCCAAGGTTGCTCTAGTTGGCCCAACCAGAATGAACTATTCCAAGAACTTAGCTGCAGTGCTAGCTCTTGCCCATCTACTATCCAAAGACATTGAGGAATAATGGCTGATCACTACGAGGTTCTAGGCGTTGACCGTAATGCCAGCCAAGATGACATCAAGAAGGCTTACCGAAAGTTAGCCAGAACCCTGCATCCAGATATGAATCCTTCTGAGGAAGAGCAAGAGCGTTTCAAGTTAGTAACTCATGCTTATGAAGTATTGAGTGACCCGCAGTCCCGTCAGCAATACGACATGGGTGGTTCTAACCCATTTGGAGATATGGGTGGCTTTGGTTTTGGAGATATCTTCGAGAACTTCTTTGGTGGTGGCCAACGTGGTCCTCGCCAGATGGCAGAGCGCGGCCAAGATGCACTGCTTAGAGTCGAGCTAAGCCTTGCTGAAGTGGTCTCTGGTGTTGAGAAGCAGATTGAGATCGATACAGCTATCACCTGTGCTACCTGTCTAGGAACGACAGCAAGACCTGGAACAACTGCAAAAGTCTGCGACATTTGTCGAGGTTCGGGACAGATTCAGCGGCAGGTCAGATCTCTTCTTGGAAACGTTGTCACTTCAGCTCCCTGTGGTTCTTGCCGTGGATATGGTCAGACCATTCCTGAACCTTGTATTGACTGTCGTGGACAGGGTAGAACTAGAGCTCGTAGAACTCTTGATCTAAATATCCCTGGCGGAGTTGAGCACGGTCTAAGACTTCAACTAACCGGTCAAGGTGAAGTTGGTTTTGCTGGAGGTCCTGCGGGAGATATCTACGTTGAGATAACTGTTCGAGCAGATGAACACTTTGAGCGTGATGGCGATGACCTAAGTGCAACACTGGAGATTCCACTGCACGATGCAGTTCTGGGAACTGTTATTCCAATTGAAACCTTTGATGGTTCTCAAGATGTCGAAATCAAAGCTGGTTCTCAAAGCGGTGACGTAGTAACCCTCAAAGGCAAGGGCATCAAGCACCTTAGACACAACGGCAGGGGAGATCTCCACATCCGCATCCAGGTGCAGACCCCAAGCAAGATTGATGCCAAGGAGAAGGAGCTCTTCAAGAAGTTATCTGAACTTCGTAAGGGAGATAAAGCTCACCTAGCCAAACTAAACCAGGGCACTTTTGGTCGTGGACGTAGACGCTAATGGTTGAACCACTTTTCTATAGCGAGAACTTAATCACTGCAACTGTCGGTAAAACTTCCGTCCTATCAGGACCTGAAGCCAAGCACGCAGTCTCGGTTCGAAGAATGCAGGTTGGTGAAGCTATCCAGCTAACCGATGGTCGTGG
>JBEAMR010000012.1:0-6652 GCA_041165845.1 Actinomycetota bacterium
AAGGTGGATCTATCGGATCAACCAAAGCGCTAAAGATTGTTACCGCTTCACCTACTTGGTCTGGAACCACTCTGTTGAAGAAATCCCGCAAGACTTCACTCATATCAGCTGGCGCTATGGGGATCAAGGCAAATATTTACTCACCTGTAGCAGGCAAGATTCTGATGATGAAAATTGAGAGCCTCGAACACCCATCACAAATTGTTGAAATTCGCCAGACCAGCGTTGCCGGTTGGAAGAGATATACTTTCGACTTCACTGTCGGAGGTAACCTCGAGCAGGACTACCCGATGGTTTCCTTCTTTGCAGACTTTGACAACGGAGCTAAGTCATCTGACCCTTGGTACATTGATGACATCGCATTTAACGGAGCAATCGGAGCTTCTGTGGTTGGTGGAGATGATGGTGGCGGTGGCGGCGGTGGCGGTACTCCAATTGACCTAAGCAACTACACAGCACCCTCAGCTCTCCTTACTTTCGAAACTGATGATGACTTAGGCGCTCTAACTGCCGCAGAAGCTAACCCAGATCACCCACAAGGTGTCTTTGGTGGAGGACTGGGTCAGATTGTGTCAGCTCCTAAGGGTAGCAACCACGGCAACGCTCTCTCAGTTACCAAGAGCGGCGCACAGTGGACCGGAGTAAACGTAATTGTTGATACTTCAGGCGCGATTCGTTATACAGACGATGTAAACACCAGAGTTTCCTTCAACTTCTACTCACCTAAAGCAAATAGCCCAACCGCAGTGCAACTGTTCCAAGGTGATGCAATGGTGGAGCTAACCCAATATGCCCCACTTGGTTGGAGCACATTGAACTTTGACTTTGCAACAGCTCCTGGTTGGTCTGCAAATAACCCATACGACAAGGTAGTTATTTTCCCAGACTTCCAGATTCCTGTGAGTGAGCCAGCAGATGTTTACTACATAGACGATGTTTCAGTAAATGGAGCAACAACTGAATCAATTACCCCAACCTTGGTTAAGCCAAGAGCAACCAAGGCTGCGGCCTTGACTGTAAAGAAGCTCAAGGTCGGTTCGGTAGTTTCTGCTGGACGTGGCACCTGGACTGGAACTGGAACAATCTCTTACAAGGTCTCCTGGTACCGCTGTTCAACTAAAGCCGTTGCTGCCACAACAGCTAAGCCAAGCGCGGCAAACAAATGTGTTGCAATTGCTGGTCAGAAGTCCTCAAATTACAAGTTGACCAAGGCTGACAAGGGTAAATACATCAGAGTGATGATCACAGCAACAAACTCGGTTGGTACGACACTGAGCTTGAGCAAGAGCACAACCGGAAAAGTTAGCTAGTTACCAGTAACAGCTTTCTTTACTAGGTTTTTGATCTCTGATTCAATCTTTGGCGTCAACTTAGTTAGAGCGTATGAAGTGGGCCACATGGCCCCTTCATCCAGCTTTGACCACTCTGAGAATCCCAGAGTGTGATACCTTACCTTGAACTTTTCAGCATTCTGGAAGAAGCAGATAACTTTGCCCTCTTTACCTGCAGTCGCATAGGCAGGCATTCCATACCAAGTTTTAGCAACCAGTTCTGGCGCGGTCTTTAGGACAATTTCATGAATCCGGGTTGCGATGGTCCTATCAGGTTCAGGCATGTCCTTGATTTTGGCTAGACAATCGGCAAGATTGGCAGCAACCGCATCTGCGTTTTTTGCAGACTTAAGTTCTCTGGCTCGTTCCTTCATCGCTTCGCGTTCAGCTGCTGAGAATGTAGTTTTCTTATCTGCCATTGCCTGCCTTTCCAGTTCCTAATTCTAATTACCCACTGCCAAAACTCGTAACCTTAGGTTTAGATGACCTTAACCTAGTAAATACGCTTGTGTTGACTCAAATAACTAGTCTTCGAGCATGAGAGTTGCCATAGTTACAGAAAGCTTTCCACCAGTTTTCAACGGAGTTGCTAACTCTGTGGTCAGGGTTCTGGAAACCCTAAAGGCTGAGGGCCACGAAGCCATCGTTATTGCGCCAACAACTCCAGGTAAATACTTCAATGGCTTTAGAACCTATCGAGTTCCTTCCCTTCCGCTTTTTCAGTTTCAGCTGGGACTACCGAACCCTTTGGTTAGCAAGATTCTCGATGATTTCAAGCCTGATGTTGTCCACGCGGCCTCCCCAGTGCTACTGGGAGCACAGGCTGTTGCCTGGGCTGATAGAAATCAAGTTCCTGCGGTAGCCATCTTCCAGACTGACATTGCAGCATACACAGAGCGCTACGGGTTTAAGATGCTTAGACCATTAGTCGACAGAGCTATGGCGAACTTCCACGCTGGCGCAACTATCAACCTAGCTCCGACAACTGAAGTTAGAGATTACCTAGTTCGCTTGGGGCTATCTAACGTTGAGGTTTGGGGTAGGGGTGTTGATCTTGAGCTGTTCCACCCGAACCGTAAGAACACCGAATCAGTTTCAGAACTTAGAACCAGATTTGCACCTAGCGGGCAGAAGATTGTTGGTTTCGTAGGCCGGTTGGCTGCAGAGAAGCAGGTAGATAGATTTAGCGAGCTGTTCTCTGTCCCGAACACAACTTTTGTCATAGTCGGCGACGGGCCAGAGCGTGCGAATCTGGAACAAAAATTCAGCGGGGCAGATGTTCATTTCGTTGGTAAGCAAAGCGGCGATGAGCTAGCGAATCACTACGCCAGCTTTGATGCTTTTGTGCACTTCGGAACCGAAGAGACCTTTGGTCAAACTATTCAAGAAGCGCAGGCTGCTGGTGTTCCAGTCATTGCACCTGCTGCAGGTGGGCCTAAGTTCCTGATTGAATCAGGGGTTTCTGGGTATCTTGTTGATCCAAAAATCAAAAACGGGTTTACTCCAGTTCTTGCAGAACTACTTGCAAGTGAAGAGCTTCTTTCAAGAATTGGTGAGGGCGGAAGACGAAAAGTCCTGGATAAGTCTTGGTCGGCTAACAATGCCAAGCTTTTGGAGTTCTATGCTAGTGCTATGGAAATGACCAAGCAGCCAAGCCTGAGTGGGCTCTTAGTTGCTTGACCCGCAGGCACTAATTGAATCTTTCGGCACCCTCGCAGTTCTAGGTGTCGCAATAATTCTCTTTATTGAAACAGCTACCATCTTTGGTTCTTTCCTGCCTGGTGACTCACTTATCTTCATTCTCGGTATTTCCCTTAGCTCAACTTTGAACTTCCCAATCTGGTTAGCTGTTCCGATTGTTGTTGCCTCTGCGATTGCGGGTAGTCAGGTTGGATATTGGGTTGGGGTCAAGGTCGGGCCTGCTCTGTTCAAGAATCGTAAGAAAACTTTTTTCTTTAACGAAGACACCATCACCAGATCTCACCACATTATCGAGAGGTATGGCCCTAGAGCTATCGTGTTAGCTCGCTTCATTCCTATCCTTAGAGCCTTGGTCCCAATGCTGGTTGGCATCATGGGTATGGAAGGCAAGAAGTATTTCAAATACAACGTGATAGGAGCAATCCTTTGGGGTGGTTGTTTACTATTGCTTGGCTGGGGTTTGGGAAACATTCCGTTGGTGAAGGAAAACATTGAGACCTGGGTCATCGGCTTTGTAGTTCTTAGCTCACTGCCATTCCCTATTGAGATTCTTAGAGATTACCTGAAGCGTAAGAAGGCTAAGAAGCTCGAGAGTACTCAAACTTCCCAAAATTAGCCGGGAGGAACTCTTCCGCAGTCTCTAAATCCAGAGCTAGACCTGAATAAGGAGTTAGTTCTGGAAGCTTAGGCTCAAGCCCATCACCAGATGAAACCCTTCTAATTCTTCTCCAAAAGAAGGGCACTACGTGCTTCAGTAACCAACGGGTTGTTCCGTAAACACCACGAGATGGAACAGCAATCTCGCAGTCATCTAGTTCACTAAGTCGGTAACGAAGATCTAGTAGTGCAGCAGCTTCATTGGCAACCTTGATATGTCCTGGTCCTGAGAAGTGAACCATGTCCTCAGCCCAGTATGAAACATCGGCTAGAGACTGGATTCTGTGAACATCGTGGATAGGAACGTTCATGTCCTTGGCAACGCGTTCAATCATCTCTGTCATGGCAACAGCAAGTCTTGCCAGTGGCCTGAAGACCATCAGGTGAATTGGGTTGATGGTGTTAGAAACAATAACTTGGCATCCTGCATCGAGAAGCTTTTGAATGCCATCACGCAGTTGTTTTTCAAGCAATGGATAATTTTCAGACTTGCTAAGCAAATCGTTCTGGCCAGCCATTACAGTCACCAAATCTGGCTTTAACATCAGAGCTCTATTTAGTTGGTGCCCCATGATGTCAGAGATCTTTGCCCCTCGAATAGCAACATTTGCATAGTGAAATTCATGACCTTGAAGTTCTGCTTCACGAGCTAGCAGGGTAGCGAAACGGTCTGTCCAACCGGAGTGAACACGGCGTTCATCGAATGAGAAGTCACCTAGCCCCTCGGAGAGTGAATCCCCGAGAGCGACGTAACTTCTAATAGCTTTTCCCACACTTCTAAGTTTTGTTAGGAGAGTTAAATCCAAGTAAAGAAGGTGCGTAGTGTTGCTTAATCCAAGGTGAAGAAGATTTTGAGAGATATGGACTAAGTGGACTAACTAGGTTAGTCTATGAGTATGACTAGAAGAGTAAACATTCATGAAGCAAAGACACATTTCTCCAAACTCATAGAGGCAGTTGAGTCTGGAGAAGAGGTAATTGTTGCAAGATCGGGCAAGCCAGTAGTGAAGTTGGTTCGAATTGAAGAGCCTCAGGTTGACATCAAGCCGGGCTTTGCAAAAGCGGAACTAGCAGAATGGGCTGATATCGATTGGGCGAAGTTAGACAAGAGATTCAATCAACTCTTCAAGGACAACTGATGGCAAGACGAGCTTTTCTGGATACGCATGTTGCGATTTGGGTGGCAACTGGGGATAAGAGATTGCCCAAAGGCGCATTGCGAGAAATCAACTCAAACCAGGAAGTGGCTATCTCGGCAATTAGTCTGGCCGAACTGGAGATCAAAGCAACGTTAAACAAGATAAAACTTCCATCCAACCTCTTCCAAATATTCACTGATAATGGCGTAAAAGTTGAGTCGTTTGATTCTGCTGCAGCATCTCAACTGGGGAGATTCCCGAACTTGGCTAGACATGATCCTTTTGACAGGATGATCCTTGCCCAAGCCTCAATGAAAATTGGAACAACATTCTTCACGGCTGATGAAGCGATTACATCCCTCGAATACGATTGGGTCTTCCCCTGTGATTAAGGTAGCCTGCAGTAATGAGTGATTTGACTGCTGTCGGGGATGTCGATAATTGGGTCTGCTGGCTATGTGATGCTGCTGTTGATCCAGATGGTTCAGTCAATAGCGACCTAGGGCCAAGCATTGATAGTTACTACCTAGCCAAGAACAGCAAGGACAAGAGCGCTAGGGAGCGACTAGCTCATCGCATGTGTAACACGATGAAGGGCAAGAAAGCACCTGTTGTTCCTTGGTCTAAAGACTTGTTTGTATTAGATCCAGCACCGATTGTTGAGACTGTTGAACGTCTAACGCGTAAAGGTGGGCGTGAGGTTGTCTGTCGTTGTCCAGATGAAATCGATGCCAATGCTGCATCAGCTTGGTTACTTGATCGTCTAACTAGATTTGCTCCAGGAATAAAGTTCGAAACAGAGCTAAAAGCTGGCGGTGGCCAATACGTGGTTCAGCTAAGAACTGCTTAGTATTCGCCCTTAACGACGAAGAAGCTTCCTCTGATCTCACCAGCAAGCTTTGACTTCTGTCTTGCGAATTTGAACTTAGTTGCTAGTTCCTCAGGAATAGGCATTCCCATGGACAGTTTGAAACCAACTGCACGCTTCTTAGATTTTTCAAGGCTGTAAAGGACGTTGATAGAAAGTCCGCTTTCGTAAAAAACATAGGTCCAGCGGATGCCATCAACGATGAACTCTGTTGCCTCTAGAGCGGGAGATGAAATAACGATGTCCTTCTCAAGAAGGACTTTAGCAACGTAGCTCACTAACTTCTTAGCCTTATCTGCAGGCTTAGTTGTGAAATCTAAATCGTACTTATTCTTGAAGTATCTGGCCTCGTTAGCCCTCAGTCCCGCTAAGGTTTCAGCGTAAGGTGAGGAAGTTAGTCCTTCGGTTGAGACTGTTTTAAAGTCAATTAGCTTTGCAGTCATTGAACTAGCCTAATCAACTAAGAAGTCGAGTCTTTACTTTCAATTGTTTTGATTTTTCAGCTAGCTGCCGATCAGCGGTTATCAACTCAGCATCCAATGATTTGGCTAGCGCTAATAAACAGGCATCTGGCATCTTGAGACGGGTACTGTGGCGCACTTTGGCAATCTCAATTGAGAGTTCCTGCGAGATTTGCTCAACCTTAAATCCACCACTGGCTAGGTTAGATACAAAGTCGCCGAGTTTGTTTGCTCCGACTGGATGAGTCAAAATTTCTGCGTAGGTAAGAGCAGAGAGATGTATTGAAGAACTTGTACTTGCTAAGTAGATTCTTACGGCTTCATCGTGGTGAATGTTCTTGGAGTCGAAAAGAGCGATGACAACATTTGCATCTAAAACTAAGCGTCCCATTCACGCTTACGCTGTTCATCGAAATCTGCTGGCCACATTCCAGTGCCAAGTTTTTGTAGTGTGTTGAGAGCCTCTATTCTTTGAGTTTTGACGGCTTCTGCTTT
>JBEAMR010000013.1:0-4674 GCA_041165845.1 Actinomycetota bacterium
CAGATTGATGACCTACTAGAAGAGATCAAGGTTCGTGCTGCTAAAGACGAGCGTGTTCTGGTCACAACGCTTACTAAGAAGATGTCGGAGGAGCTTACTGACTTCCTAACTGAAGCCGGTGTCCGAGTTCGTTATCTACACAGTGATGTTGACACCCTAAGACGAGTTGAACTTCTTAGAGAACTACGTTCAGGCATCTTCGATGTGCTAGTCGGTATCAACCTCTTGCGTGAGGGTCTTGACCTACCTGAGGTTTCCCTTGTGAGCATCTTGGATGCAGACAAGGAAGGCTTCCTTCGGTCGACCACCTCACTCATTCAAACCATTGGCCGTGCCGCTCGTAACGTCAGCGGCGAGGTTCACATGTATGCGGACAAGATAACTGACTCAATGGCTAGAGCCATTGATGA
The DNA here is from genome assembly GCA_041165845.1 of Actinomycetota bacterium. Lineage (GTDB taxonomy): Bacteria > Actinomycetota > Actinomycetes > Actinomycetales > Microbacteriaceae > Rhodoluna. Next base: position 411 of record JBEAMR010000013.1, read on the forward strand.
GACTAACCGTAGACGTGAGAAGCAGGTTGCCTACAACCTCGAGAAGGGTGTTGATCCTCAACCACTTCGTAAGAAGATTGCTGACATTACCGACAGTATCCTCAGAGAAGAGCAAGATACAGCCAAGTTGGTTGAGGAGAGCAAGAACAAGCGCGGCAAGGACAAGAAGCAGCCGGTTGGCTCAAGGTCCCGCCCTAACCAGAACGCCAGCTACGACGAATTATTGGCCCTAGTAGTAGAGCTTGATGAGCAAATGAAGGCAGCAGCAGCAGAGTTGAAGTTCGAACTGGCAGCCCGCCTGAGAGACGAAATCAGCGAGCTCAAGTACACCATTAGGCAGATAGATAAGGTCTAAGCGTCTGAACTTAGAAGTCAGTCTGGTCGGTTAAACTATGGGGATGCCAACCATTTCAATCCCCACCAAAGACAAGCTAGTAATCAAGGGTGCCAGGGTCCACAACCTGAAGAACGTAACCCTTGAGATACCTAAGAACGCCATGGTGGTCTTTACCGGTTTGAGTGGTTCAGGCAAGTCATCTCTGGCCTTCGACACAATTTTTGCTGAAGGTCAACGTCGATACGTGGAGTCCTTGTCTGCCTATGCCAGACAGTTCCTTGGTCAGGTGGATAGACCAGATGTTGATTTCATCGAGGGCCTTTCTCCAGCGGTTTCAATTGATCAGAAATCTACTAACCGTAACCCTAGATCAACTGTTGGAACCATCACTGAGGTTCATGACTATCTGCGTCTACTTTGGGCACGTATCGGCATCCCACACTGTGCTACCTGTGGCGAGCGTATTACCAAGCAGACTACACAGCAAATCGTTGACCAGATCATGCAGTTACCAGCTGGAACTAAGTTCCAGGTGCTTGCCCAGATTGTTGATCAGAAGAAGGGCGAGTTCTCTGACCTATTCCGCGATCTTATTTCTCAGGGTTTCGCTAGAGCAGTTGTTGATGGGGAAGTAGTCCAACTTGCAGAAGCAAAGCCACTAAAGAAGACCTTCAAGCACGACATCTCTGTTGTCGTTGACCGTCTTGTGGCTAAAGCTGACATTCTGCAGCGTCTAACCGATTCAGTTGAAACAGCTCTGAAGCTTGCTAATGGAAGACTCACACTGGATCTGATTGACGAGAAAGGTGAGGGGAGATTTAGAAACTTCAGCGAGAAGATGTCTTGCCCTAATGAACATCCTCTAGCTCTAACTGAAATTGAACCTAGAACCTTCTCCTTCAACGCTCCTTTTGGAGCTTGCCCAACTTGTTCAGGTTTGGGAACCAAGATGGCTGTCGATAAAGAGCTGGTCATCGGAGATGTCTCTGAGTCAATTAACGGTGGAGTTATCAGACCTTGGTCTACTCAAGGCAAGGGTCTATTCACTTACTACACTCGTCTTCTAACTGGACTTGCGAAGGACATGGATTTCTCTCTGAACACCGCTTGGAAAGATCTTCCAGACGAGATTCAGGAAGCTGTTCTATACGGAAATAACTTCGATGTTCAGATGAAGTGGAAGAACAAGTATGGCCGTGAGCTTAGATACACCACAGGTTTCGAAGGCGCGCTCAATTACATCGAACGCAAGTACCTAGAAGCTGAGAATGACTACGGTCGTTCAAGGTGGGCAGAGTATTTACGAGAAACACCTTGCCCTGACTGCAACGGTGCAAGACTACGTCCTGAAGTGCTAGCGGTGAAGGTTGCAAACACTTCGATTGCTGATGTTTGTTTCATGTCTCTAGCAAACTGCCTCTCATTCTTTGAAAAGCTAAAGCTCGATAAACGAGATGAGAAGATTGCCGCTCAGGTGTTGAGAGAGATTAAAGCAAGACTTGAATTCTTGGTTGCCGTTGGTCTTGAGTATTTGAGCCTGGAACGTGCCGCAGCAACTCTGTCAGGTGGAGAAGCTCAGCGCATTCGGCTGGCCACGCAAATAGGTGCTGGCCTTACCGGTGTTCTCTATGTTCTTGATGAGCCAAGCATTGGATTGCACCAGAGAGATAACCGCCGACTAATTGAGACTCTCATCAAGCTCCGCGACCTCGGCAACACCCTGATTGTTGTTGAGCACGATGAAGACACCATCAAGGCTGCAGACTGGCTGGTGGATATTGGCCCAGGTGCCGGTGTTCACGGTGGAGAAGTAGTTCACAGCGGTAACTACAAGGCAATCCTTGGCAACAAGGAGTCCATTACTGGAGCATTCCTGAGTGGTCGTGAGTCAATCTCGATACCTGAGAAGAGACGGAAAGTTGACCCTAAGCGTGTCATCAAGGTAGTTGGTGCTAGGGAGAACAACCTAAAGAACATTGATGCGACATTCCCACTGGGCACGCTGACTGCTGTTACGGGTGTCAGCGGTTCTGGTAAATCGTCGCTGGTTAATGATGTTTTGTATGAGGTTTTAGCTAACAAACTCAATGGAGCTAAAGGTGTTGCTGGTAAGCACACCAGAGTAGAAGGCCTTGACCAATTGGACAAGGTCGTTCACGTCGACCAGAACCCAATTGGTAGAACTCCTAGATCAAACCCGGCAACATACACAGGAGTATTCGATAACATCCGTAAGTTGTTTGCCGATACTCCAGAATCCAAGGCTCGGGGTTACCAGCAGGGCAGATTCTCCTTCAACGTCAAGGGCGGACGTTGTGAGGCTTGTAGTGGTGATGGAACTCTAAAGATTGAGATGAACTTCCTACCTGATGTTTATGTATCTTGTGAGATCTGTCACGGTGCAAGATACAACCGTGAAACCCTGCAGGTCAGATACAAGGGTAAGACCATCTCAGAAGTTCTTGAGATGCCTATCTCTGAGGCAGCTGAGTTCTTTGCAGCTATTACTTCAATCTCAAGATACCTTGACACTTTGGTTGAAGTGGGTCTTGGGTATGTCCGTCTAGGGCAGAGCGCAACAACTCTTTCTGGTGGTGAAGCGCAGCGTGTGAAGCTCGCTACAGAACTTCAGAAGAGATCTAATGGTCGAAGCATCTATGTGCTAGACGAGCCAACAACAGGATTGCACTTCGAGGATGTTAGAAAGCTTTTGCTTGTGCTAAATGGTTTGGTTGATAAGGGCAACACGGTTGTCGTGATTGAACACAACCTGGATGTAATCAAGTGTGCTGACTGGCTGATTGACATTGGGCCTGAAGGTGGATCCGGTGGTGGCGAGATTGTGGCAGCTGGAACCCCCGAAGATGTTGCCAAGGTTTCAAAATCCCACACCGGTAAATTCTTGAAGGAAATCCTAGGTTAGTAAATGGCCTACGACGTCGATTTTCGACCTAAGACAGGGGAGATACCAACAGACCCCGGTGTCTACCGCTTCTTAGATGAGAACGGCAGGGTCCTCTACGTAGGCAAGGCTAAGAATCTTAGAGCCAGACTCAGTTCATACTTCGCACCTCTTGATTCTCTTCAAGAGAAAACCAGACGTATGGTCCAAACAGCGAGAGACGTTAACTGGACAATCGTCAAAACAGAATTTGAGGCACTTCAACTCGAGTTCATTTGGATCAAGGAGTTTGACCCACCGTTTAACGTTCGCTTCAAGGATGACAAGAGCTACCCGTACCTTGCTGTCTCTATGGGCGATGAAATTCCGAGAGCTTTCATAACTCGCAACAAGGAGATCAAGAACGCTAAATATTTCGGTCCATACACTCAAGGCTGGGCCATCAGAGAAACACTAGACACTCTGCTCAAGGTCTACCCGATGCGGTCTTGCTCTGCCGGAACTTACCAAACAGCTAAGAGAACTAATCGGCCGTGTCTACTTGCTGACATAGGAAAGTGTTCTGCACCATGTGTCTCGAGAGTGACCCCTGCAGAACACAAGGCAATCAGCAAAGAGTTTGTTGACTTCATGAACCATGGTGATGAACAACACATTGAGTCATTGAAAACTCGAATGATGGAAGCTTCAGAGACTCAGCAGTATGAGTTAGCAGCAAGCCTGCGAGACGATGTGACTGCTCTTGAAACGGTTCTTGAGAAGAGCACAGTGGTTTTCACAGACCAGACCGACGCTGATCTGTTTGGGATTGCTGATGATGAACTTACAGCTGCGGTTTCACTCTTTAGAGTTCGTGGTGGACGTATCCGTGGTGTTCGTGCCTGGGTTGTTGATAAGGAACTTGAACGCTCAACTGCTGAACTAGTTGAATACCTTCTCCAAAATGTCTACGGTAAAGATGCGACCTTCGCATCTGATGTTCCTAAAGAGGTATTGGTTCCACTTCTGCCAGAGGATTCTGAAGC
>JBEAMR010000014.1:0-47644 GCA_041165845.1 Actinomycetota bacterium
CAATTCCACGTAAACCTCCATGCCTCTCACCCTTACGCTTCTAATCCACTGACTTGGCCTTTCATGTTGAGACCAACATCGTTCTTTTGGGATCAACGAGCGACCGATTGTTTTGGTGACACCCCAACTGGAGACTGTGTTTCAGCAATTACTCCTTTAGGTAATCCACTGATTTGGTGGGCTGCTGTATTGGCAATAGGAGTGTTGATAGCTTCTTGGTTTAGAACTAGAGACAAGATCACTACTTTGATTAGCCTTGGTCTAATTGCTGGCTACGTTCCTTGGTTAGCCCTAACCAACAGAACAGTCTTCGAGTTCTATGTGATTGCCTTTGAGCCTTGGTTGATTCTCTTACTAGTTGCAGGTCTCAGGTCTTGGTTTAGGAACACTGAATCAAAGCGTTTAACCGCCAACCTGATTGGTGGCTTTGTGGTCTTGGTTCTAGCAGCCTCAGCATTCTTCTACCCAGTCTGGGTGGGCCAGTGGATTAGTTATGAACACTGGCACTGGCGCATGTGGCTACCTTCCTGGATTTAGCCCTGAATTGATTGTCTTTAGCCTCGGTTAGGCTTAAGACAAATGCGCACCTATATCGAACTTTTCAAAGTCCGCGGCGTAGCCGTGGTGGTTTGGTCGCAACTGCTAGCCAGATTTGCTTTTGGGATGCAGACGATCACTTTCGCCATTCATCTAGAGCACATTTACAACAACTACACAGTTGCAGGGTTAGCTATTGGAGCTGCCACTCTTGGTGGAGCTCTTTCATCGCCAATCCTTGGTCGCTGGATGGCGGTCGTTGGTATTAGACCGGTAGTCGTTGTGACTACCATCATCGCTCCAATCTGTTATCTACTGATTGGCTTTGTGCCTATGAGTTCAAGCGCAGCTATTGCCGTCTCACTAGTTCTAGGTCTTGCCATGCCCCCAATTCAGCCGGCAGCGAGAACTGTTTACCCAACACTGGTCAAAGCAGAAGCACAGAGAAACACCCTGTTTTCCGTCGATGCAATCCTTCAGGAAATCATTTGGATCTTGGGTCCAGTGCTGGCTACTGTGCTAATCGCGACAACCAACACTCTTGTTCCGATGGTAGTAATGGCAGTCGTTCAATTGGTTGGTGGACTATGGTTTGCACTTCTTCCACTTGTTTATGGAGCGCCAATTCCACGTTCTACCAAGCGAATGGGTTCGGTTCTACGCTCCAAGTTGGTCAAGGTAATGATTGTCATCAACCTACTCTTCGTGGGGTCTTTCTCAGCGCTTGAGATTGGTGCAGTTGCTGCTGTTGGTGAAGCTGAAGCTGGGTTCGTTATTGCAATGCTCTCCATCGGTTCAGTTCTCGGAGGCTTAGCCTTCGGACATAGGGCTCGGTCACCCCGAGCTCTTTCTAAACAGCTTGCAGTTGTTCTGCTGGGCGACCTCTTGATCTTCTTCAATTCAACTGATCCATTCTGGCTAGGTGTTTGTCTATTCATTTCAGGTATCGGTGTCGCGACAGCATTTGCAACTATGGCTTCAATCATTGGTAAAGCTGTTCCCCTTGATGACTCAACCGAGGTTTACGGCTGGATAGGTAGCGGTCAAAACATTGGCTACGGAGCTGGTGCAGCGCTGGCTGGAATTATTGTTGACACCCTAAACAGCACGACATCTTTCGCTTTTGCTGCTGGCCTTGACTTTGTAGCGCTCTTAGTGGCAATAGCTGCTATTTCAATCACCCCAAGTTTCTTAGCAAGTGAACATGAAAAGGATAAGAAGTAATGAGCGTTTTTGTAGTGACCTATGGGTATGACGCAGACCCAATCGAACTTAACCAGGTAAGACCTACCCACCGAGAGTGGCTAGCTAAATTGCTTGAAGAAGGAACCCTGCTTGCCTCAGGACCCATGGTCGATAGACCAGCAGCACTGCTGGTATTCAAAGCAAACTCGATTGAAGAGTTGAACTCTCTTCTAGACAACGATCCTTTTGAACTAGCCGGAATGATTGGTGAGAGAACTATCGAAGCCTGGAATCCCGTATTTGGCCCATTTAGTGAGGTGGCAAAGTGAGAGTTCTTATCTCGGGAGCAAGCGGACTGGTTGGAACTGAATTACAGGCTCAACTAAAAGAACTAGGTCACACACCAGTTGTTCTAGTCAGAAGAGAGGTTCAGAACGAGAATGAAGTGTTCTGGGACCCAACCACTTTGACCCTAGACCCTAAAGTCTTGGATTCGATTGACGCAGTAGTTAACTTAGCTGGAGCGACTACAGGAAAGCTACCTTGGACCAAGGAATACAAGAAAGAACTTATTCAGTCCAGAATTGACTCCACTAAAACAATCGTCCAGGCAATGCAGAAGTGCAGCAACAAACCTAAAGTTTTAGTATCAGGTTCTGCCTCTGGCATCTACGGTGATACCGGTGACACCCTTTTGGTTGAAACTGCTCCTAAAGGTGAAGGTTTTCTAGCCGACCTTGCTAGCCAATGGGAACGTGAGGCTCTAAAGTCCCCTTCTGGTGTTCGAGTGGTTCAGGTTAGAACAACCATGGTGCTATCTAGAACCAAAGGTGCTCTAGGTAGATTGCTTCCAATCCTGCGTGCTGGAGTTGGTGGCAAGTTAGGTAATGGTAAGCAGTGGTGGGCTTGGATCTCTCTTCCAGATGAGGCAAGAGCTATCATTCACCTAATCAACTCGCCTTCGGCTTCTGGTCCTTATAACCTCACCGCACCAGAGCCAGCGACTTGTAACCAGCTTGTGAAAGCTCTCGGTAAAGCTCTCGGTAAACCAACTCTGATCCCAGTTCCAGCCTTCGCACTAAAACTTGTATTTAGAGAAGGAGCCCAGGAACTTCTGCTATGCAGCCAAAAGATGAGTTCAGCGAGATTAGAAGGAACTGGGTTTGTCTTCAAACACCCAACTCTGAAATCTGCCTGTGATTGGGTTGTTGGAAAAGATTAGATCTAGATAGATCTGATAAACCGATATGCACTTAGTGCGAAGGCTGTTGCCAGTACTCCACCTGCGATTAGCGGAACAGTTAGATCAATCTTGGCAAGCAAACCACCTAGCAAACCACCGATAGGCATGAGCCCCCAAACTATGGTTCTTCTCGCTCCGTGGATACGACCAAAAATTTCATTGGGAATCATAACGTGGTAGGTCGACATCAGAAGTATGTTCCAGTAAGCCATGAACAGACCTTGAAGCAAAAGGGTGAACATGTACCAATACACGTTTGAAGAAAGACCTCCGGCTAGTAGGCAGGCGGCTGAAGCCGGAAGGGTTATAGCCAAAGCTTTACTTCGACCGACCTTTGCTGAGAATCTAGATGTCGTCACAGCGCCAATTAGTGCACCGATGCCTAGAGGAACTAGAACCCAACCGTAGTTAGCTTCTGAGACCTTTAGGTGATCAAGAATAAATAGCACCTGGGTAGCCTGACCCATTGCGTAACAGAATCCTATAAATCCAGTGGTAAGCACCAGACGAAGTAAGACCTTGTGACTCCAGAGGTATTGCAGGCCATCTCTGATTTCATGCTTCAGCTTGGCTCTATCCGCGGGTTTGATCTCGACCCTAGGTTGAAGAGCGTCACGAGCGATACTGAGAACTAGAAGAGCTGCGACCAGATAGCAGGCAGAGAGACCTAGAAATGGGATGAAGGCTGCTGTGGCAAAGATGAAACCACCGAGGGGAACTCCAACAAATCCTTGCATGACAGTGTCTGCAATTTGAAGCCTAGAGTTACCTTTCTCCAACTGTCCGTCTGAGAGCAAAGTTGGAATTGTTGATTGTGTGGCCGTATCGAAGACAACTTCAGATATCCCAAAAATAAAAGTTAGGGTTGCCAACCAAATTAGATTCATTTCACCAGAGACAATTAGCCACGCTAATGAAGCGCCAATAACCACTCTGCTTATTTGAACCATGAGCATCGCAGTTCTTCGGTTTAGTCGATCGACTAGAGCTCCGATTGGGATGGCAAATAAGAGCCAGGGCAGTAAAAAGAGGTTTGCCTGAATGGCGATAAGGACCGGGTCTCTGGTCAGAGAGGCTGCGAGAAGCGGGATTGCAGCTCCTGCCAGACCATCAGCAAATTTGCTGAACATGGCTGCGGACCAAATTTTGTTAAAGGATGTTCCGAGAGTGATTTTCGCTTCGCTTCTCTGCACCTTCATAGCCTAGCCAAAAGAAAAGGCCCTGATCTTTCGACCAGGGCCCCAGTGCAGAAAAGAATTTACTTCTTCTTTGCAACAACCTTCTTTGCAGCAGGCTTACGTGCAACAGTCTTCTTTGCAACAACCTTCTTTGGAGCTGCCTTCTTTACTGCTGGCTTGCGCGCAACAGTCTTCTTTGCAACTGCCTTCTTAGCTACAGGCTTCTTTGCAACTGCAGCCTTCTTAGGTGCAGCCTTCTTTGCAACTGCAGCCTTCTTTACAGCAGGCTTAGCAGCTACGGTCTTCTTTGCAGCAGGCTTCTTAGCCGCTGCTTTCTTTACGGTTGTTGCCATTTGTTTCGCTCCTTTGTTTACGGTCTTTGCGACCTTAGCAGTAACAGCAGGTGTGCCTTTTTCAATAGCTTCAGCTGCTTTTACTACACCTTTTATTGTTGCTTCTTTAGCGTCTTCGAACTTTTCGTCTAGCTCGTGCTTTTCGATAAATTCGTTAACATCTTTAGTTACTTCTTTTGCCTTACGGCGTCCACCTCTTACGAGGTCATCTAGCAAGCCCATGTGTAATCTTCCTTAAACTCAGGGTCAGTTAAAGATTAGTAGAACTTATAAAGCACACCTAGAAGAAAATACATGTTTTTCAAGGTGAGTTTTATAAAAATTTTTAGCCATTTGATCGTCTTCGACGCATAATTTCGTCGAGATTTTCAGAACTAATGTTCTCTTTTTCTTTGCGTGCATCGTTAAGTTCAACGACATCAGCCCAATTAACACTTTCGATTTTGCCCAAACGAGCAGACAGCGGATCTGGTAGTCGATTCACAACTACTTTTTCAACTGCCGGTGCAACTTCTGCGAGCGTTTCTTCTTTCACAGACAGTTCCGTTTCAAACCAGGGGTTTACCTCAACAACTTTTTCTTCACTTTCAGCTTTAACTGCACTCGCTCTACGTGCTGCTCGACGATTTGCTCGTGCTTCATTGTGATCGTTTATGCCGCGTTTCCCTGATGGAGTCATGAAACCTAGCCAGAGGACTGCGATGACAAGCAAGAGTATGCCACCTGTTCCAGTAAATTCCATGTCTCTAGAGTATTTACTGCATTACTAAAGCCTCAGGTAATACTCAGCGTGTCTAACAGGGGACTTTTAGCTACTTTTTGGAAAGTTATAGACCATTTTGGGAACTCTTTTCTGAATCCAGCGATTCAGTACACCCTCTTTAACTTCTTCGAAGGTGAGAGCGAAGACATAGTGGTCTCTCCAGTCACCGTTAATGTGAATGTAATTCTTCTTTAGACCTTCGTATCGAAGTCCAAGCTTTTGAACTACTCGAATGCTCGCTCCATTTTCGGGTCTAATGTCTATTTCAACTCTGTGTATCCCAACCGCATTGAACATGTAGTCCATGGCTAGGGCAACACCAGTGGGAGTGATCCCCTTCCCCGCTACTTCAGGAGCTATCCAATATCCGATGACGCAGGATGATACAGAACCGTGCAGAATGTTTGCCACATTTAACTGTCCGACTATCTCCCCCTGATACAAAATAACAAACGGCACACCTTCGCTACGTTCTAGTTGTCTCAGCAGTGCTCTGATCTGAGATTTGAAATCAAAAGAAATCGGTCCGTAAGGATTTGTTGCTTCCCATGGTCTTAGCCACTCTCTGTTACCGAGAACTAGACCTTCTATTGTCTTTGCGTCCTTGGTTCTAATAATGCGTAGGCTGATGTCCCCTTGGGTCAGCACAAAAGAGTTGCTCATGCTGGCAAGATTAGTGGAGTGAATGATATTGCGCTTGCCAAGGCACAGCTAAGAAGCAAAATACTTGCTTCCAGAGCTAGACGCGAGTCTTCTAATCCAGCCCTCACAGCTAACCTTCTTGAGCTAGTCACACAACTAAAGGTTAAATCTGTTGCAACATATCTATCCTTTGGAACTGAGCCATCAACAACTGGATTCATCACTTCATTGCTTAGAGATGGCATAGAGGTGTTAGTTCCTAGGGTTCTTCCCAATGGAACCCTTGCCTGGTTTAGGTGGGATGGGGTTAGCGCAACCACTTCTAGCCTCGGAATGAAAGAGCCTGATGAATCTAAGCTTCAAGCTTCTTCTATTAAACAGGCAGACTTGCTCATGATTCCCGCATTGGCAGTTGATCGGATAGGTAATCGACTAGGTAGAGGTAAGGGATACTTCGATCGTGAACTATCGGTTCTGTCAGGAAGTAGAGTGTTTGCGGTTTGCTTTGAGGATGAGGTTTTGGAGACTCTTCCTAGAGAAAATCATGACCAGAGAGTTAGCGGAGTAGTGACTGAGGTTGCTATTCACGAATTAAACTAAATACATGCCTACCTATTCCTATAAGTGCTCCAGCTGTACTCATGAGTTTGACATTCAGCAGTCAATCAGTGAGGAAGCTAAGACTGTGTGCCCTGAATGTGGTGGCGAATTACAAAAAGTCTTTGGAAAAGTTGGGGTTAGCTTCAAGGGTTCTGGCTTTTACAGAACCGATAACAACCAGAAGCCGGCAGAGCCTAAAAAGGACTAGCTCCAGTGTGGAGGCTTGTCTTCTCTGAGCCTCTGGTCATTCGAATCATTTCGATCTCCCCAAGCAGCATCGGTATCTTCAAATACTCTGGCAACAGGTGTGGTGTTCAACATGGTTGGAGTAACTTCAATGCCAAACCTGGTTGCAATTCTTTCTGCAACAGCTTGTGGGTCACTAAATACCTCAAAGGAATAAACCCTCTGGTAAGACCAGCCAAGTGAACGAAGTAGCGCTGGGCGAATACGAATACGTTCTGAGTAGTTCAGATCTCCGTTAGACCAGTCAGGTTCAACTACTAGGAACTGGTTTCCATAGGATGCGATAAGTGGGATTCGCTTACCGAATCCTTCAACGACTCGAACACCAAAACGCTTTAGTCTTCTTGCAAGATCTGCCAGCATCGGATCGCTGTCAAAGGTGTCTGATTCAACAGATTCGTTGTAGCTAGGTTTTAGCAAGATAGGCAAATACTCAGTTGCACCTTCGCTACGCATCTCAGGTAGGTCATATGCGCTGAAGCAGCTAACGATGGTCATCTTGTATCGAGCGCTTACCAACATGTTGGCTAGCCATCGCTTAGCTTCTGGTTCGTTTAGCAGACCGAAGTGAGAGAGGATCTTGCCCTGAGGAGTTCTTCCAAATCCGATGCTGAATATAATTCGGTCAGCGAGTCTGTGGTTTAGATCTGAGAGGCTCGTAACCTCAAACTTCTCTCTGCCGTGCTTTTCAAAGAACTCTCTCAGTTCGGTATTGGCTTGTAGTTCAAGTTCTAAGGCCTCATCAATAGCTTCAACCTCAACCGAGCTAGCACTTACGACCATCAGTGAATGCTCTGGTTGGTTTCTAACGTGGTCGGTGATAAGTTCAATGACCTTGTTCACTTCACCGATTGGGGCTTCAGTGCTTGCAGTGACATTACGGTTGGCACGGTTATCACCATCAACAATGATTAGTTCTAGTGAACTGAGTCCATTGAATTCAGCAGCGCTAGGTTCTATGTCCAACCTGCCCTGGTAGAACTCACGGTTAACTAGTGGACCAAATAGTTGCCCCTCAGTGCGGTAAGACTTACGCAGGGTTTCCTTGCCGAATCGCTCACTAACAACATCAAGGATGCTTGGAGCTTCTGGTCTTCTTGGCTTGAGAGCTAACTGCCACTCAACCTCAAAGCCATTTGGCTCGGCGATGACTGGATCTCCGAATACCACTATCTGCTTTGCTCTAACAATTGCGCTCAGGTTTTCAGCTACCGTGCTACCTGCAGCATCTAGAACAATCAGCACATCAAATCGGGTGTCCTTCTTCAGGTGTTCTGCAACCTCGTAGGGAGAAATAGCAACATGTGAGGCAACTGCCGGCCAAAGAGTTGGAGCCTTTGCAGTTAGTTTTGCGAGAGTGTTTTCTCTTTGCTTCAGCAGGGTCCTAAAGCCTTCGGTTTCCTGAGGTATAGCTTCGATGGCTTTGCGCCAGCGGCTAGCGGTTCGGTTGGAGATCTCTTTACGGCCTTCGGCAATAACTAGCTGTTCTGCTTTGATGAAATCTGATTCAAGTTCTGCAAGTGATTCTGGGGTGTATTCAGCAAACGCGTTATCTCCGGAGAGTAAATACTCAAGTGCTGATAGCCACCAGCACTGGTCAAATTCTGAGACCAGGTGTTCGTTTCTTGAGTTGCTAGCAGCTAGGGACTTCACAAGGGCATCCAGGCCTAGAGCGGTAACTCTCTTTCTGAGGTCATTTCTAACCGCGATGTTTTCAAGTGGGGCAACATCTTCGGTAAGTGTTTGTAGTTTTCTACCAAGTTCAGCCAGTGGTAGTTCAAGAAGGGATGTCCTGCTAGGGCCTTGATCTAGGTGAGAGTCGAGCTTGATTAGATCTGCAACTAGAGATTGATAACTAACCTGAGCATCTTCAATTCCAACTGGAACCTGTGGGGTTGGGTTATTGCTCAGTTCCTTCCAAGCTTTAGCTTGTTCCGCAATTTGTAGCAGAGAGGTGTGCAGGTCTGGAACTGAAACTCCAGGGCGAACGTATTCCTTAGCGTGCTTGCTGAGAGCTCTTCGAGTCTTACCTGACATTCCAGTCTTCTCTTTACGAGGAGAGGTAGCTGTAATTAGATCATCTAGCGGGCGATCAAATACATCCGGAATGAATCTGTCCAAGGTCGATCTAATCGAGATAAGTAGTCGAATGTATTCACCCCACTGAGCTACATTCTGAGCAGGTGGCAGATCAACCTGTCTGATCAAATCATCTAGCTTCACGCTGAACTGAGGTAAGACATCTTCACTGAGTCTTCTAGTTAGAGCTATGATTCTAGGAACTTCGGTGGAGTCTTCGAACTGAGCATTGAACCAAGGGCTGTCGTGATTCGCTTTATCAAATTCACCAATTGCAACTGCTTCATTTAGCAGAGCAATGGCAGCGCTTCGGTTTCGATTTTCAAATAGTGCAGGACCAGTAATTCTTGCGCTGGTCTTAGGAGGCTTAGGCAGAGCGCTGAGTTCGGCTAACTTTGCTAAGGCATCGTTGACGCTAATTCCTAAAACTGGATGCTTTCGGCTCAGTGAATCAAAGTATTGGTCTAGCTTTTCCTCAACCCCCGCTTTGCTGGCGATAGCAGCAGGAAGGTTCGCAAAGCCAGTCTTTTCGAATCTGGAGATGGCGCTGATAACATCTAGCCAGGCGCTGCGCGAACGGATGAGTAACCCAGCAAGACCCACATGAGATAGCCGGTCACTGACTTCATTGAGAGTCTGTCTTCTAGGAGCGACAACAAGCGCTCGCTTGTTATCTGCTGAGAGAGCACCCAGGATGTTCACTACTGTTTGGGTGTATCCGGTGCCAGGTAGTGTCTCGACTGCGAAGTTATCTCCGTTGAGAGCTCTTCTAATGATGTGCTGCTGGTTGATATCCGAGTCTGCAGCAACTATTAGTTGTTCACTTGGTGTTGTTTCAGGAGGCTCTGCTGACTCTTCAATGAGTGCTGTGGCTAGTTTGGTTGGAGTCTTAGGCAACTCATTCAACATATATGTTGGAGCAAGAGTTGCATTGGTTAGAACAAGAGATCTTTGAATCTCTAGCTCGGCTATGTCTTTGGTGCTTTCAGCAATGAAGCCCAAGAGGCTAATTGGAACTAGGTCAGTGGCATCAACATAGGTTCTAGTTAGTTTCTGAACATCTAACTCTAGGTTGAATTGGTCTCGTAGGGTCAGGATAAGTTCTGGGTTGACAAAAGGCTCACCGTCTAAGATGAGTTCAAAGTCATTGCCTTTACGTATTAGTTCTGCTCTCCAGAGCATGATTGGAACTCGAAGGTCTAGTTTTGCAGGACGGAAATCTACTGCTCCAGCCAATAGGTATGTGGTGTGAATACCAAAGTTGGTAAGAAGTCTCTCACCTTTGATTTTCACTCGTTTAGCTTCAGTGAGTGCCTTTGAATACGCGATTGGATCTCTGACCAGATTGGCTAAAAGACCTCGGTGGCTTTTGGTGAAAATAGAGAGTCCAACCGGGTGCACTCTTTCTAGATTTACTAACCCTAGAACTTCAAGGTCGAGGTTGGTTAGCGGGTTAGCGCCACCGATGCCTCGAATCTCTTCAAGCCAGCGCAAATATTGTTCTTTGGGTGCATTTGGCTCAGTCATTAGAGCACTAGCCTAACTTTTAGCCTCGGCCTTGTCTCGTAGGCAAGGCGGTATTCGGGTAAGTTTGAAACTTGCGGCAATTACTTCATGCCCTCGTAGCTCAGTGGATAGAGCAGTGGTTTCCTAAACCATGTGCGGAAGTTCGATTCTTCTCGGGGGCACTCTAAGCAGCGTTAGACAAACGCAAGTACTCATCCCACTCAGGTTCAACTCGCTCAGCTCCACGAACCATCCAGACACTTCCAGAAGGCATCTTTGGCGTGAAGGATAGAGTCCAACCAATCTCGTTCAGAGTCTTATCGCCTTTGATGTTGTTGCAACGTAGGCAGCAGGCAACAAGGTTTTCCCAAGAGTCTCTGCCGCCACGAGACTTAGGCTGCACGTGATCTACGGTGTTAGCAGTTCGATTGCAATATGCACAGCGGTGAGCATCTCTGCGTAAAACGCCTCTTCTTGAGAGTGGAACATTTCTGGTTCCAGGAATACGGACATATCTACTGAGCAAGATCACAGAAGGCAACTCCAACTCCCCCGTCGCACTTCTAACCTTTCGGTCAGCCGATCCTTCTAGAACTGTGGCTTTCTTGTTCAGGACAAGAATGATGGCTCGCTTGAATGAGACAACGGCCAGCGGCTCGTAGCCTGCATTCAGAACTAATGTTTTCAAGTTTCTTCCTTTCGAAATCACCTGCACGGATTGCAGGTTTTCGTCAAGTCACCTTGGAGCACAAACAAAAAACGCGCCACTATAGGTAGTGACGCGTTTAGGCCTGCCGAGCTTGGCAAGGACATATGGAATGACGGTGCTGGAATGCATGTTTGGCAGACACGACTCTGGCTTTCATTCTTCTCTCCTTTTCAAGGCACCTAAGTGACTTGGCAAAAGGTTATTACTTTTCTGGTTAAAGAGAGCAAAAACACACCACAGATTTAGGTGAAGTTTTGGTGCCGATTTATTACTTAATTACGCGGGCGATGTAATAAGCATCGGTGAAAATAGGAGCCAATTTGACGCGATCACCAGAGAAGGGTGCGTGGAAGAACATGCCGGGACCCGCATAGATACCCTGGTGGCTGTGATTAGTCATAATCACTAAATCTCCTGGTTGGGCCTGAGATCTTGGAATTCTTCTAACGTGAGGATCGTGTGATTGAGCGTTTACTGAGTGCGGTAGCAAAATACCGAACTGAGAGAAAACCAATCTGGTGTATCCAGAACAGTCAAGACCAGCTGGAGTCTCTCCACCTAGAACATAAGGTGTTCCAACATAGTTGTTGGCAACCTTCATGATGTCTTCTGGGCTCAGCTCGGAATAGGTTGGGTTAGCCGCATAGTCCAAAGCAGTTAGACCTTTATAACCCAAATAGTTGTTTCTGTTGTTCATTCGCTCAAGCTCGAAAGCTGACATCAGCCCATAAGTTCCACGCTCAAAGTTGATTGCACTCTGTCGAAGAATCTTGATGCTCTGAGCATCGGTTGGGTCAACCGCATTGGTTAGCCCCGACATGGCAGTAACAGCCGGTGAGAAAGCATATGCAGGCAAGGCTAGGGTTGCGATTAATCCAGCAGCAACAGACATAACCAGAGTTGATCTGACTGAGCTGTTCTTACGAAGTGGGACCTTCTTCACACCTGGGATTACTGAACCTGAGGTTGGGGCAATGTCCACTGGTGCAGTGATGGCGTTCTTACGGTTAGCTCTAGCTGCTCGCTTTTCTGCTTTTCTAGCTAGACGAGCTTCACGCTTTAGTTCACTCTGACGAACTGAGCTGCGGCTTCTAAGTTCGAAGGATTCAAGTAGGTTGATCTGGACATCAGCGCGGCGTCTGCCGGATGGCTTCTTGGTCATGCTGACCTCCTTTCATCATCGAATAAATTATCCGACCCTGTCGCGAAACAAGAGTTGTCATTCATTCTCACTGCAGGCACTTGGATTAGTGAGAATTCGCAATTCACCCTAGGTAAAAGGCGAGTTGCTCTAATTTTACCCTGATGATCTGATCTCTGTGGGGGTTATAAAACTGTTCACAGGGTTAAACAACCCCTATTCCCAGCATTTACCTAGGTTTAGGACTGTTTGATGAATATATGAGCCACGTCAAAAGCAGTGAGGCTTATTGAGCTCTGGCCCCCCACTGTGGTCAATTGGATGCGATCTGATGCCTGTGTGGCCTTTACTCTGGTGCCCGGCACTATGCCAGCGGCAGCTAGGTGGGCTAGGGCATCTGGATAAGACTGGAGTGGTTCAGCAATTCTGGCTATCTCAACTTCAACATCAAGGAATTCAATTAGCGGCCTTACCTTTTCATCCATGGACTTGGATGGGCCTCTACCCAAGTGTTCCAATCCTGGAATTGGATTACCGAAAGGTGACTTCTCAACATCAGGAACTAGTTCAAGAATCTTTCTCTCGACCTGTTCGCTCATCACGTGCTCCCAGCGGCAGGCTTCTTCGTGAACTAGGTGCCAGTCCAACCCGATGATGTTTGCTAAGAGTAGTTCTGCTAGGCGATGCTTACGCATCACCTCGATGGCTAGGGTTCTACCCTCAACGGTTAGAGCTAGGTGTCGATCACTAGTCAGTGAGACAAGGCCGTGCTTTTCCATTCTTGCAACAGTCTCTGAGACTGTTGGCCCTGAGTGGTCTAAGCGTTCCGAGATTCTCGCGCGCATGGGAATGTGACCTTCTTCTTCGAGCTCCAAAATGGTTCGAAGATACATCTCGGTGGTGTCAATTAGGTCGGTCACCCTACAAGCCTAAATCGTAAGTGGTATCCCTCGGCTAAACTTTCACAATGGTAGAGATAAATATTCCCAAAGACTTACTTCCCCTTGATGGCCGCTTCGGTTGTGGTCCTTCCAAGGTAAGACCTGAGCAATTAACCGCCTTCAGCACTGAAGGAGCAAAGCTAATTGGAACCTCCCACCGTCAGGTCCCGGTCAAGAACCTAGTCAAGAGAGTTCAAGACGGTCTGATGAATCTCTTCCATAACCCAAACGGTTACGAGATTGTCCTAGGTAACGGTGGCTCAACTGCATTCTGGGATGTCGCAGCTTTCTCCCTTGCTGAGGGCAAGTCTCAATTGCTTGTGCACGGAGAGTTCGGCGCTAAGTTTGCAACCTCGCTAAGTGCACCTTGGTTAGAGAAGCCAACAGTTGTTCAAGCAGAAGCTGGTTCTAGATCTGAACTTAGGGCAGAAGCAGGGATTTGTGCTTATGCCTATCCTCAGAATGAAACTTCAACCGGTGTTGTTACTCCAGTGAAAAGAGTTCCTGGAGCAGACTCTGGGGCACTGTTCTTTACCGATGCAACATCAGCTGCCGGTGGTATCGACTTTGATCCATACGAAACAGACGTTTACTACTTTGCACCGCAGAAGAACTTTGCAAGCGATGGCGGTCTTTGGTTTGCCCTGATGTCACCTCAGGCGATAGAGCGTGCTGAGCGTATCGCTGCATCAGATCGATACATCCCCGAGTTCCTATCTCTCAAGACTGCAATCGATAACTCAAGACTCAACCAGACTCTTAACACCCCCGCTATCTCAACCCTCTTCCTACTTGCTGAACAAGTGGATTGGATGAATACAAACGGTGGTCTCGCTTGGGCTGATGCTAGAACTAAGGCAGCCTCTCAGCACATCTACGATTGGGCAGAGTCAAGTGAATTTGCAACGCCTTTCGTATCTGTTGTTGAACACCGCTCACAGGTAGTTAGCACCGTAGACTTCATCGATTCGGTTGATGCAGCCCTAGTTGCCAAGGTGCTTAGAGCTAATGGAATTGTTGATACCGAGCCATACCGAAAGCTTGGAAGAAACCAACTTCGTATAGCGACCTTTACAGCGACTGAACTAAGTGATGTTCAGCAACTAACTAAGTCAATTGACTATGTAGTTGCAAATCTTGGTTAGGAAAACAAATGCGTTGGATAGCTAAGGACTCAGAACGTAAACCAGATCCTGAACCAATCAGAGGAACAGCAAGAGTTGCCGTTTTGATTGGCATGGCCGCCTTTGCAATAGCGCTAGTTCTAATACTGGTTTTCTATAGTGAAATCACAAGTCCAAACAAAGTTTGGTATCCATTCACCTGTGTGGTGGGATTACTTCTCGGTCTCTTCGCTTACTTCAGAGTCGGCAACCGCTAGCTCTTCTTCAGATTCTTCTTCAACATCTTCTGCAGAATCTTCTTCAGTGTCTTCCGTCTCTTCGTCTGCTTCTTTCAAAGCAGCTTCTTCAGCATCTAGGGCTGCCTGCTTCTCTAGTTCTGCTTGAAGTGCTTGGTAGTCGGCAAGTCTTTCTGACCAAGGAACCCATTTAGGTGCAGCAAGTGCATCCTCTCCTGCGATGAGTGCAACTTCACAGAGAGTTGGCTCGCTGGTTGGGTCAAGTTGAGCTACAGTAACAGCCCAACGCCAGCCTACGTATCCTGGTTGGTTAGCAGCCCAGAAGTATGAGGTTAAGCCTTCGCCACCTTCTACGCTTTCAATGAAAGCACCTAGCTCTTTAGGAACGGCAGCAGCTTTGGCTGCAACTTCAGCAAATGCTTTAACATCAAACTTGTTCTTGACCTGCTTCTCAGGTTTAACGAGTTTGACGAACTTAGGGAGTTTCTTAAGTTTTGCCATTAGCTGTGCAGTTGATCTGCCAAGGTGCGAAGTAATCGCGCTAGCTTGTCTGCGCTAGCACCTTCTGGAAGTCTGCCGTGTTCGATACCAGGGCGAATATTGTCTAGTGCTGAGATTAGGCCTTCAACCAAAATGACTAGATCTTCGTTCTTCATTCTGGAGTTAGCGCGCTGCTTCTTCTCAAGGCTCTCAGGAATCTCGATGATGCGCATGGTCATAACCTGAGCACCACGCTTAGAGTCAACAATGCTGTATTCGATGCGAGTACCAGGCTTGATGTCGGTAACACCGTCGGGTAGGTTGCTCACGTGCAGGAACGCTTCGGCTCCTTCATCTGATTGCACAAATCCAAAGCCTTTGACGTTATCAAAGAACTTTACGTGTCCTGTTGGCATATCTACCTCTTTCATTGCTGCAGCCTTCATTTTACTTGAGGTTTCCAAGTATCCTAAAAGGATGGCTAAGAATAAGAAGACTAACCCCGAGACCCCCAGCTCAAAGCTCGAATCCTTTCTCGGTTACGGGTTCATAGCCTGCGTTGGGCTTACAGTCCTATCTGTTCTGGTAATCCTGTTTGCGGCCTTCTCCGGAGGCTCATGGACACCAGTCGGGTTAGGCCTGGTTCCAATGCTGGTGCTACCACTTGGCTTTATCTTCCTTATTGCTCTTCTGGTTCTGAGCAATAAGCGCAAAAATCTTCACAAGCAACCTAATGAGTGAAGTTCTACTAGTTGCTAAGCATCTAAGTAATGCCAGTGATGAGGACCTAACTCGAGTCATAGGCATTCGCCTCATGCCTTCAGGGAGCTTCGCCGATTTCTTTGATCTAGCTTCGGCGCTTCTAAAACCGCAGAGCGTTAGTGGGGCCATTGCCGGTTTAACCAGAGGTCAGATTGCCGCATTCGCTAATCTCTTAGCCAACAAAAGTAAAGCGGCTGACAAGCCATACCTTGAAGTTCTTGCGACGCTCTTCCTGGTTTATAAAACAGTTGAAGAAGGAAAGACTAAATACATTCCTTTTGAGAGCGCTAAGGAAGCTTTCAAACAGCAGGTTGGCAAAGGTATCTCAGAAGTATCATTTTCCAACACCACACCCGTTACTCCATTTGAACAGATTGATTCACAAGCAGGACTTTCAGCTTTTGAAACTGTTCAAGCACTAACCGAATTACTTATCGACTTAGAACAACGCTACGTTCCAGAAGTTGGTAGAGGTTCGGTTGGCTCACCTGAACTAAAGCGCTTGGCTCTGCACCTAGGTAGATCTGTTGACTATGCCAAAACTCTGTATTCACTTGCTCAGATGACAGGTCTAGTAATTCTTGTTGAGAAGCGTTGGCGAGTTGGTGCTTCCTATTTGGATTGGCTGCATGCTGAACCTGAGCAACGTTGGTTACACCTAGCGAAAACTTGGCGAATGCTCCTCGGAGAGGATTCCTCAATCGAGTTGGCCAATGCAAATTCACTGGATACCGCAATGAATGAAATTTTCCCGTTAGCAAATGACGGGATTAGTTCACACATAACTCGATTGTTATCCCTGGCTGAACTGATTGGACTATCTTCTAGCGGTCAGGTTTCATCGTGGTTTGCGCCATTGATGCAGGGCAAAGTCGAGGAGGCTGGAAAGCGATTAGCTTTGAGTCTTCCTAAAACTCAATCACGAGTTATTGTTCAAGCAGATTTGTCGATAATTTCGGTTGGGCCGCTTCCAACAAAGACAGAACTTGAATTACGAAGATTTGTTGAGACAGAGCGAATTGGGGTTGCGTCTACCTATCGAATCAATACGTTGAGCATCACCCACGGTTTAGAGACAGGGCTCACCGAAGAGTCAATTAGATCACTGCTGTCTGAACTATCTGGGTCAGCGCTTCCCCAACCAGTTGATTACTTGATTAGAGAAGCTGCTAGCCGTTTCGGAAGGTTAGTTTTGCGAGCAACCGATAAGGGCACAGTCATTGAATCTAAAGATCAGGTTTTGCTCACTCACATCTTGAATGACACCACGCTGCGTCCGATCTCTATTTCCAGACTTGATGAGACAACTTTGCTGACCAGATTCGAACTCGACATCGTTTACTACCAACTGCGTGAAGGTAAATATGCGGCTATCCGTAAGGATGCCACCAACCAGGTAATTAGCAACTGGAGCGCAGCTGGCATTCAAGATAAAACTAATGAGCTACCGAAGAGTGTTTTGATGGACATCAAGCGTTGGCGAGATCATGAAACCCGTATGGGTGAAGCTCCTGAGGGAAATGACATCGTTAGACAGCTTGAGCTCTGTATTAAGAGCAAGGGCTCACTCACTGTTTTAGTTGTGGTTAACAAGGAGAATCGTGAGTTTGTCCTTGAGCCGACAGGTTTAGCCAATGGACGTCTTAGGGGACGTGACCGCAAGGCTGATTGTGAGCGGGTAATTCCGCTTAGCAGTATTACCGGTGTTCGCTTAGGCTAGAAGGATGTCTGGCGGACCACTAATCGTTCAAAGCGATAAAACTGCACTCTTGGAAGTTGATCACATTCAAGCAGCTGACGCCCGTCACGACCTCTCTGTCTTTGCCGAATTGGAGCGTGCTCCAGAGCATGTTCACACCTACCGAATCACCAAGCTTGGTCTTTGGAATGCCAGAGCAGCTGGGCACGACAGTGACTTTGTCATGGGTGTGCTAGATAAATACAGCAAGTTCCCCGTTCCTTCAAGCATCAGGGTAGACATTGAACAGACCATGGCTAGATACGGCCGCTTGGTTATTCAAAAAGGTGAAGGCGGAGATCTGCAACTGTATTCGCAAGAACCTGCAGTATTGGTTGAAACCACTCGTCAGAGAAAAGTGAATGACCTGCTGGTTGGCAGAATCGATGAACACACTTGGCAGATAGCCGACTGGGCTAGAGGACAAATCAAACAGGAGTTACTGAAACTAGGTTGGCCAGCAGAAGACCTTGCCGGATACACCCCAGGTAAACCCCATGGGATTGATCTCAAAGAAGGAGACTGGAAGATTCGAAACTACCAAGAGTCTGCAGTTGAGAAATTCTGGGATGGCGGCTCAGGTGTTGTCGTGCTTCCCTGTGGTGCTGGTAAAACCATCGTCGGCGCTGCCACCATGGCAGTTGCTAAGACCAATACTTTGATTCTTGTGACAAACACTGTTTCAGCTAGACAGTGGAAAACAGAACTTCTCAAGCGCACATCTCTTACCGAAGGCGAGATCGGTGAATACAGCGGTTCAATGAAAGAGATTGCTCCAATCACCATAGCTACCTATCAAATCCTCACAACCAAACGTAAAGGTGAATATGCTCACCTTGCCCTGCTAAACAATCACGACTGGGGTCTGATTGTTTACGATGAGGTTCACCTGCTACCTGCACCAATCTTCAAGATGACTGCTGATCTGCAAGCTAGAAGAAGACTTGGACTAACTGCAACTCTGGTTCGAGAAGATGGCAAAGAGGGAGATGTCTTCTCTCTGATTGGACCTAAACGTTTTGATGCACCTTGGAAAGAGATCGAAGCTCAGGGGTATATCGCCCCTGCTGCCTGTTACGAAGTTCGAATTGATTTGCCAGAGTTGGAACATCTGGAATATGCGATTGCTAACCAGGAAGATAAGTATCGATTGGCAGCTAGCTCCCCAATCAAGATTCCAATCATTCAAAAACTGCTTGCCAAGCACACTGGTGAACCCACGCTAATCATCGGTCAATACATCGATCAGTTGAATGCGGTATCCGCAGCCCTTAATGCGAAGTTGATTACTGGAGAAACTCCAGTTGATGAACGCGAACGCCTATTCGCTGAATTCAGAGAAGGTCGCAACCACGTGCTCGTTGTCTCTAAGGTCGCTAACTTCTCAATTGACCTTCCAGAGGCTTCGGTGGCGATCCAGATTTCAGGTTCTTATGGCTCTAGGCAGGAAGAGGCTCAGCGTCTGGGAAGACTTCTCAGACCTAAGGCTGATGGCAGGTCTGCAAGCTTTTATACCCTGATTACCCGTGACACTGTGGACCAAGACTTTGCTCAGAACCGCCAGAGGTTCCTAGCAGAGCAGGGCTATGCCTATGAAATCGTGGATGCGGTTGATCTATAGATCTTTCTATTCTCAGGAAACACTCAGGTAACCTTAAGGAATTCACTATCAATCGGTGGGATGGTTGAGTTATGAAGAATCCAAAAGTACTTATCGTTGATGATGAAAAGAACATCCGTGACTTGCTTGAAGCAGGTTTGAAATTCGCTGGTTTCAGTGTCTATTCCGTTGGTACTGGAACCGAAGCAGTTACCGTCGCCGAGAAAGCAAAGCCAGACATCATGATTCTTGATGTAATGCTGCCAGATCAGAGCGGCTTTAGCGTAACTAAGAAGCTTCGCTCAATGAACATTGACCTACCGGTTCTCTTCCTTAGCGCTAGAGATGACCGTGGCGATAAAGTCACCGGTCTAACCGTAGGTGGCGATGACTACATGACCAAGCCATTTAGCATCGACGAGGTTATTGCTCGTATTCAAGCCATTCTAAGACGAACCAAGAAGCAGGATGTTGAAGACAGCATCATCGAAGTGGGTGAAATTAAGATTAACCAGGATGCTCACGAAGTATTCGTTAATGGCACCGAGATTGAGCTATCCCCAACCGAATACAAACTGCTTAGATTCCTTATGGCTAACGCCAACCGAGTTATGAGTAAAGACCAGATCCTTGATCACGTTTGGGAATATGACTTCAACGGTGAGCAGGGAATTGTTGAAAGCTACGTCTCATACCTTCGCAAGAAGATTGATCCACTGAGTAAGAACCAGCTAATCCAAACCAAACGCGGTGTTGGATACATCTTCAGGGTAACTAAAAGCGAAGAGTAAATGAATAAGGTTCCAGCAAATAGAAAAAATGTGATTACTAGAAAATGGGGGCAAGTCTCGCTTCGAACGAGACTAACCGCTATCTCAGTTGGAATCATCACATTGTTGCTTGGCATAAGCGTGCTGGGAACTATTTCACTACTAAAGACCTACCTGCAGCAGAACACCGACAGCCTGCTAATTCAAACTGCCAATGTTTTAGCTCAGGAAGACCCAACGACAATAGAACAACGCCTGGCTACAAAAGAAATAACCATTCCCCCACTACCTAGCGATTATTACATCGCTTTCTTAGATGCACAGGGCAACATCTATCTCGGACTAGTGTCAGCGGCGACCCAGAACACTGAAGTGCCTAACCTGCAGCAGTTTGATGTTGTGTCTGTAGTTGCAACTCACGGAACTCCTTTCACCGCGGAACTTAGATCGGCCAAGAACCCAAATAAGCAACCTGAACAGTGGAGGTTAGTAGCACTACCTTCCCCTGAACTAGCAGGATCAGTTGTTGTTGCGCTTCCCGTTGGCCTAAACAACGCCATTGTCAGGCAATATCAAGCGATTGGCATTGGTTTTAGCGCACTGCTTCTGGGCATTAGCGCCTTGGCTATTTGGCTAACAATTTCTTCAGCCCTAAGGCCTCTGCGTGAAGTCTCGGCTGCGGCCGATGCGATCAGAAGCGGAAAGATTGACCGGAGGCTTCCAGAGATTGAAGGTAAAACTGAAATAGCTCTTCTGAATCACTCGCTCAATGAAATGCTCGGTTCTATCGAGGGTTCAATCAAGGCTCGTAATGCCACTCTAGATCGCATGCGCCAATTTGTTGCTGATGCTAGCCACGAACTTAGAACTCCACTAGTAACTCTGAGAGGTTATGCAGAGCTTTACAGAATGGGTGCCTTCAAGTCTAAGAAAGAAGTTGCTGATGCGATGCAGCGCATCGAAAGCGAAGCCATTCGCATGACCTCCCTGGTGGAATCACTTCTCGCACTAGCAAGACTTGATGGCGAAAGTGAACTGCAAATTGTGTCAGAAGACTTAGCTGAGGTTGCAAGATCCGTTGCCACAAACGTCTCGACCGGCCACCAGAAAGCAAAGATTACTGTTACAGATTCTCTAGGTAACAATTTCGGAGGTTCACTAACTGCTCGCTTCGATGAACCTGCAATGAGGCAGGTACTTACCAATCTGCTAACTAACGCAATCAACTTCGCAGGCGACAAACCAATCGAATTGGCTCTCGAGAAAACAGCAACTCAAACCATCATCGAAGTTAGAGACCACGGTGAGGGTATCCCTAAACAGCTCAGAGCAAAGATCTTTGAACGCTTCTACCGAAGCGACAACTCACGTAACCGTGACACCGGAGGGTCTGGTCTAGGATTAGCCATCGTCAAAGGAATAATTGAAAGACACAGTGGAACTATCACTGCAGTTGAAACTCCAGGCGGCGGAGCAACTTTCCGAATCGTTCTGCCTAACTAGTACTCCACAGTTTCAGAGAGTCATAAGTTACTCACATATCTCAATCTGCATGTCTTTGGTGTGTAGATTGCTGCCAGCATGTTTACCGAAGGAGGTAAACAGATATGGCACAGATTCAAGTAGACAGCGAACACGTACTAGCTGCTAACAGCACTATCCAAGGAACTATTGCAAAGATTCAGGCTGAAGTTGATGGACTACACGTTCAACTTCTCGGCTTGCAAGATGTTTGGCGCGGAAGTGCTGCGAGCAGTTTTCAAGAGTTGGTAACTCGCTGGAAAGTAACAGCAACAACAGTTGATAATCAGCTGGGCGAACTCGGTCAAGCACTTCGTATTGCGGCATCGCAATACAGTGAAATCGAAATTGCAAACCAACGCCTCTTCATGGGCTAACTCCAGGGTAAAGATAAAGGGTTGGGACTCTTACAAGTCCCAACCCTTTTAGCCGGAGCGATCTGGCTAAGTTTTAGTAGTCCATGCCTCCGCCTTGAGGAGCCTGCGGAGCTAGCGGCTCTGGCTTCTCGGCGACCACTGCTTCAGTGGTTAGGAATAGACCGGCAATAGATGCTGCGTTCTGTAGTGCAGATCTGGTTACCTTTACTGGGTCGTTGATGCCTGCTTCAAGCATGTCAACATACTCTCCGCTTGCGGCATTTAGACCGTGACCTGAAGGAAGGTTTGCAACCTTCTCAGCAACGACACCTGGCTCTAGACCTGCGTTGAGTGCAATCTGCTTTAGCGGAGCTGAGATGGCAACGCGTACGATGTTCGCACCGGTTGCCTCATCACCATCAAGCTTTAGAGTCTCAAATGCAGCCTTACCAGCCTGAATTAGAGCAACACCACCACCTGCGACGATGCCTTCTTCAACAGCTGCCTTAGCGTTACGAACTGCATCTTCGATGCGGTGCTTGCGCTCTTTTAGCTCAACCTCGGTGGCTGCACCCGCACGGATAACTGCAACTCCACCAGCAAGCTTTGCAAGACGCTCTTGAAGCTTCTCGCGGTCGTAGTCGCTGTCGGTGTTTGTGATCTCGCGACGGATCTGCTCTACGCGACCAGCAATCTGCTCCTTGTCACCAGAACCATCAACGATGGTGGTCTCGTCCTTGGTGATAACCACCTTACGAGCACTACCTAGCATGTCTAGTGTGGTGTTCTCTAGCTTTAGACCTAGTTCTTCTGTGATTACAGTTCCACCGGTCAAGATTGCGATGTCCTGAAGCATTGCCTTACGACGGTCACCGAAACCAGGAGCCTTAACTGCTACTGACTTGAAGGTTCCACGCATCTTGTTTAGAACTAGAGTTGCCAGCGCCTGACCTTCAACATCTTCAGCGATGATCAATAGTGGCTTACCTGACTGCATGACCTTTTCAACGATAGGAACAATTTCAGGAACCTGAGAGATCTTGCTGTTGGCAATTAAAACAACTGCATCTTCAAGAACAGCTTCCTGACGCTCTGGATCAGTTACGAACAGACCAGAGATGTATCCCTTGTCGAAACGCATACCGTCAGTTAGTTCTAGGTTAATACCGAAAGCGTTGCCCTCTTCAACTGTTACAACACCCTCATTACCGACCTTGTCGATTGCATCAGCAATGATCTGACCGATGACTGTGTCACCTGCAGAGATAGATGCGGTAGCTGCAATCTGCTCTTTGCTTGAAACAGGCTTAGCCTGCTTGAACAATTCAGCGATGACAGCTTCAACTGCCTTTTCGATGCCGCGCTTTAGGCTGATTGGATCAGCACCAGCTGCAACGTTACGTAGACCTTCACGAACAAGTGCCTGGGCTAGAACGGTTGCGGTAGTTGTTCCATCTCCAGCAACGTCGTCAGTCTTCTTAGCAACTTCCTTAACTAGTTCTGCACCGATCTTCTCAAATGGGTCTTCTAGTTCGATTTCCTTGGCGATTGAAACACCATCGTTAGTGATGGTAGGTGCGCCATATTTCTTCTCTAGAACAACGTTGCGACCGCGTGGGCCAAGGGTGACCTTTACTGTGTCGGCAAGGATGTTCAAACCGCGCTCAAGGCCACGACGTGCCTCTTCGTTAAAGCTAATTATTTTTGCCATGTTTGGTAACGCCCTCCTGGACGGAATTAGTTTGGAATGATTAGCACTCTCCTAATGAGAGTGCTAATCAATTTTGGCACTTCAGGGGCGAGAGTGCAAGTTTGGCTTAAATGACTAGAACCACCCCCGAAGGGATGGCTCTAGTGGTTGAAACTTGTTATTAGATAACGTGAACGTTGTCAGCCTGTGGGCCCTTGTCGCCGTTCTTTACCTCAAACTCAACACGCTGGTTCTCTTTAAGTTCCTTGTATCCTTCAGACTGGATAGCTGAGAAGTGTACGAATACGTCTGCTCCACCGTCCTGTGTGATGAATCCGAAACCCTTTTCAGAGTTGAACCACTTTACGGTTCCTTGTGCCATTTATTGCTCCTAATGCTTTTGAATCAGATCCGGTACTTCCTTCACTGCAGCCTCACCAAAGATTTGACCTTCTGGTTTGATTTCGAGTGTTGTAGCAAACGAATCTTTTTCGACCTCGTTTAGTCTAGGGCTGTTTTAGGTAATCCATGCCAGTCAATTCAATACCTATAACAGGACTGTTATAGAAGGTTTTTAGGGCTCAGGATTGAAATCAAGGCCTAAACGAACCTCAATTGGGTACTTTGCATCGGCTCTAAGCTCTACCGGCATCTCTCCTAGCACCAGTTGAATCCGGTTTGCCAGGACTCGGAAGTCCTCTTTTTGAATGTAGATCACTGTTTTAGGCAGGTCATTATCAAGAGTTACTGAGTAAGGAACTACATAGTTTGCGTCAAGAAGTTTTTGACCAATGCGCGCCGCATACTGCCTGGTTCCAGTTCCATCGATAACTGTGATGGGGGTTGAGATATCAATTCCCTTAACAATCGTTTTCTCAGGTGCAGGGGTAGCAAGTGTTGCAACTGCATACTGCAGCCCAAAATAGCCACCCAGTGACAGAACAGCAGATGCGACAGTCAGCCACAAGAGTTCGAACCAGCGTTCTCTTGCAGTCTTCCTCGCACGATGGCGACCAACTTGCTCAAAATCCGGCTTTAGCAGATCTAGAGCATCAGTCTTCTTGGCCATTTCTCTCCCAGGCTCTGAAGGTAATCAGATAACTGTTCTATATTAGGTACCTAACCTGTGAGAAATCTGAAGAGGGAAAAATTGACCGAGCGTAAAGTTGAAAAGACCGAAGAGCAGTGGCGTGAAGAGCTAACTGAATTTGAGTATCACGTACTCCGTGAAGCCGGCACTGAACGCGCTTTCACCGGAGAGCTTCTCAATGAAGAAAGAACTGGAACTTTCCGCTGCCGTGGTTGTAATGCTGAACTATTTACCAGCACCACCAAGTTTGATTCGCACTGTGGCTGGCCAAGTTTCTATGAGCCAAAGGAAGACCACGCTGTTGAACTTAGAGAAGACAACAGCCACGGCATGAAGAGAGTCGAAGTGCTTTGCCGAGCCTGTGGTTCTCACCTTGGACATGTCTTTGAAGATGCACCACAAACCCCAACCGGTGATCGTTACTGCATCAATTCAGTGAGCATAACTTTTGAAGCTCAATAAAAGAGCACTAATCGTTATCGATGTCCAAAAGGGCTTCGCCGAACATGACGTTCGTGGTGAACGCAATAACCCAAACTGTGAAGCCAACGTTGTGAAACTCATCGAAGCATGGAGAGCCAGCAAACACCCAGTTGTATTCGTAAAGCACAATTCAAAATCACCAACTTCAGTACTTCGGCCAAATCAACCAGGCAATGATTTCAAAGACATGATCACCGGAGAACCAGATCTTCTGGTCACCAAGAGTGTGAACTCAGCTTTTTATGGAACTCCTGATCTGTACCAGTGGCTCAAAGCCAATGACATTGATTCCGTTGCTATCTGCGGCATTCAAACCAACATGTGCTGTGAGACAACGGCTCGCATGGCTGGCAACCTAGGACTCGACACCTGGTTCGTTTTAGATGCAACCCATACTTTTGCTAAAGAGTTCAATGGAAAGAAAATCAGCGCTCAGGAACTTGCCCAGACCACGGCTGTCAATCTCTCGGGTGAGTTTGCTGAAATACTTAGTACTAACGAAGCAATTTCAAGGATCTAGAATAGGCAAGAAAATGACAAACTTCGACAGTGCAAAATTCAACAAGAAGCTAAAGAAAAAGATTAAGAAGAGCATGGGTTCAAAGAAGAACGTCACCGTTAAAACCAGCAACGGTCTCTACTTCATGGGCTTTATCGGAGCAGCTATCTACTACATCTCAACAGCCACAGATTTTTGGATTGGTGTTGTTGGTGTTCTGAAGGCAATCGTTTGGCCGGCATTCCTGGTCTACGAAGCTCTGGCGAAACTCACTTAGATAATTGGAGCCGACCAGGGGACTCGAACCCCTAACCCTCGCATTACAAGTGCGATGCGCTACCAATTGCGCCAGGTCGGCTTGGACAGATGTCCGAAGAAAAGTTTATCGGGCATCCGAGCAAGTTTTTTCAATAATTCAAAAGTTCTTAAAGTAAGAAGGCTGGGTCTTTAGACCCAGCCTTACTAATTGATATCTGAACTACTTTGCTGAGTACTCCACTGAGATGGTAGCTGAGGTAAATGGGCCATAGCCGTCAGCAGAGACAACGGCACGATACTGATAGGTTCCTGCTTCGTTCTTGATTAGGGCAAAGCCAACACTCGAAGAGCTCTTGCTTGCAGTTAGTGAACGGAACTCTGTCCAAGATCCACCCGGAGCAAGTTCTTCAATGACGATGTTTACCTTCGATGCTTCAGCATCGCTTAGGTCAAGATCACCGACGATGTTAGCGCGATCGCCGACTGTGTACTTGCCGGTTTCGTTAGCGGATGGGTGCAGGACAATCTGCTTGGCTCCAGCATTGCCTGAACAGGCTGCTAGGGTTACAGCCAAAACAACTGCAAAAACTGCAGCAAAGACATTCTTCTTCAAGTAAGTCACTTCTTTCTTAGTTGGGTGTTACTTTCTATTGGATTCAAAGAATTGAGCGAATAGTGCAGGGTTAGTTAGCTGCTCGTATTCCTTAAAATCATACACAGTGCCGTTTACCAGAATGTGTGGAGTTCCAGTAGGAATTGCGGTTCCTGTGACAGCTGGATTACTCAGAGCTTCAGAGGTTCTGTTCTCGATGTACTTGGCATATCTCTTCTGATCAATACAGGTGTTCATCTCTGCGTTCATTGTCACCCCTGCTGTAACAAGGGTTGACTTTATGTCAGAGTCTGAAGGTCCAGCGGTCTGTTCTGAGGGCTGGTTTGCGTATAGAGCATTGTTTACAGCGAAGAACTTCTCTGGCTGCGAGTTAGCAACGCAGAAAGCGGCGTTGGTTGATCTTGAAGAGTAGTTGTTGAGTGACTGACCATCAAGGAATGAAATTGGGTGATACTCAATTGTTGCCAAACCGGCTTCAGCCCAGGTTTTCAACTGGCTGGAATTAGGAACTTCAAAAAGCTGGCAAATCGGGCACTGGTAATCCTGGTAGATGACAATTCGGTTAGCGGATTCAATCTCTTCGGCAGAAGCAATCTTCAGATCCTTGCCGATGACGACTCCACCGAGCTTGGTTACGTTAGCTGGAACCTTCTTGCTATTGTCCACCTTTTCGTTTGGAGTACTCATTGCTGTGACAATTGCAAATACTGTTCCAGCAACCGCCAGCACGATTCCTAGGGCAATACCGCCGCTAACTAGAAGCTTCTTGCGCTTTTCGCCCGAGGCGCGCTTTTCACGAAGCTCTCTAGCCTTGGCTCTGGCCTCTTCACGTTGCTGAGAACGGGTCGGTCTTGGAGTGTTAGACATAATGCACTACCTCTGATATCTACAAATTGATAAAGATTTGCCCTTTGGGCTAGGTAACTAAGTCTAAACGACTTAAGGGAAATGCGATAATAGAGATGCTCAGAGCACCTGCTCTAAGCACTAATTCACTACGGATCGTGCGGCTCGTTCCTGCCGCTGAAGGAGTATCACCATGGCATCAGTAACATTCAGTAAGGCCACCAGGCTTTACCCGGGCGGTGCCCGCCCAGCTGTAAACGCAATCGACCTACTAGTAAAAGACGGGGAATTCCTTGTTTTGGTAGGTCCTTCAGGTTGTGGAAAGACCACAACCCTACGTATGCTTGCCGGCCTCGAAGAAGTCAACGAAGGCAACATTCTAATCGGAGACCGTGACGTCACCCAGGTTCCACCTAAGGATCGCGACATCGCTATGGTTTTCCAGAACTATGCTCTTTACCCTCACATGACTGTGGCTGAGAACATGGGCTTTGCTCTGAAGATTGCTGGCGTCAAGAAGGACGAGCGTGCAGCTCGCGTGCTTGAGGCAGCAAAGCTTCTTGATCTAGAACCATACCTAGACCGTAAGCCAAAGGCTCTATCGGGTGGTCAGCGTCAACGTGTTGCCATGGGTCGTGCGATTGTTCGTAAGCCTAAGGTGTTCCTAATGGACGAGCCGCTGTCCAACCTAGATGCCAAGCTACGTGTGCAGACCAGAACTCAGATTGCATCGCTACAGAGAAGACTTGGTGTCACAACTGTTTACGTAACACACGACCAGGTTGAAGCGATGACCATGGGTGACCGCGTTGCAGTAATGAAGGACGGTGTTCTTCAGCAGGTTGACACTCCTCGTGCACTTTACGAGCGTCCAGCAAACGTATTCGTTGCTGGCTTCATCGGTTCTCCTGCGATGAACCTTCTAGAACTAAAGATCGTCACTGGCGGTGTTCAGTTCGGAACTGGTTCAATCAAGGTTGACGCAGCAGTTCTAGGCAAGACCAAGGCTAAGACCGTAACAGTTGGTCTACGTCCAGAGGACCTAGTGCTAACCACCAAAGGCAACGGTATCTCAGTTGAGATTCAGGTTATCGAAGAGCTTGGTGCAGATGCATTCCTTTACGGAAACACCACTATTGAAGGTAAGAAGATTGACATCATCGCTCGCGTTGATGCCAAGAACCACCCAATGGCTGGCGAGACTGTAAACCTAATCCCACAGGGTGGAATCACTCACCTGTTCGATGTCAACACAGGTCTACGTCTAAACAACGACGTTGCAGCCAAGGCTGTAGCGGCTAAGGCACCTGCTGCTAAGAAGGCTCCGGCTAAAAAGGCTGCACCTGCTGTTGCAAAGAAACCAGCAGTAAAGAAGGCAGCTCCAAAGAAGACTGCTGAATAGTCATTAGTTAAAGTAATTCGGCCCGAGTAGAAATACTCGGGCCGAATTCTATTTAGTGCTTTTACTTAAGTCTTGCCTTAGCTACTTCGTATAGAGCCACAGATGCGGCAATACCAGCGTTTAGCGATTCGGTCTCTTTTGCAATCGGAATGGAAAGAATTGCATCACAGTTCTCTTGGACTAGACGAGAAAGACCTTTACCTTCGCTACCGATAACCAAAAGCAATGGTTCATTACCTAACTTGAAGGTTGGCAGACTCATGTCTCCCCCACCATCAAGACCAACTACAAATAGTCCACGCTTCTGGAACTCTTTGATGGTTGCGTTTAAGTTTGCAGCAAGAGCAACTGGGATTCTTGATGCAGCACCAGCTGAAGTCTTCCAAGCAGAGGCAGTCACACCGACTGAACGTCGCTGAGGAACAATCACTCCCTGACCGCCGAAAGCTGCAACTGAACGAATGATCGCACCTAGGTTTCTAGGATCTGTAATCCCATCAAGCGCTACCAGCAGTGGCTTCTGGCCACGGCTAAGAATCTTGTCCAGTAGTTCGCTAGGGTGTTGGTAGTTATAAGGAGGAACCTGGAGGGCAATACCTTGGTGGACTGCATCGTGACCAGTCATGCGATCAATCTCAGGTCTTGTTACTTCACCAACAGAAATACCTCTTGCATTAGCAAGTGAGATCGCTTCCTTGACCCGGTCATCCATCTCGATTCGAGCGGCAATAAAGAGCGCAGTTGCAGGAACCTTTGATCTCAAAGCCTCTAGGACTGAATTCCGACCTGAAAGCACTTCGCTAGCATCTGCTGCCTTCTGAACTCTGCGACCTGTTCGAGCTGCACCTCCAGCGTTACCAGCAGTTCTAGTTCCAGGAGCTAAGAACTCACCCTTCTTAGTAGTTGGTGCAGTTCCTGGCTTAGCCTTAGCAACCCTAGGAGTCTGAGAAGCTTTACGCTCTCTAAGCGCTTTAGCCTTGGCTGCAGGGTGATACTTTCTGTCTTCAGCCTTAGGAGTTGGTCCACGACCTTCTAGAGCCTGACGACCTTTACCTCCGGTGCCAACCTTAGGTGCTCCTTTAGAGCCGCCCTTCTTAACACGTGCCGCGCCTGGGCGGCCTGGTTTCTTAGCCATTGATGCTCCATATCGTTTGGTTTGGTAAGTCTTCTAGGGTTACCCCGAGTGTGGTCAGTTCATCGCGAATCTGATCTGCTTTAGCAAAGTCTTTACTTGCCTTAGCTTCTGCACGAAGACTAATCAGTTCTTCAATCTTTTGCGTTAGCGCTGGATCAATCTCTTTTGCCTCTTCAAGCATCAAGCCTAAAACCTCAACCATTTGGACTATCTGAGATAGGCAAGTAGTAACTGTATTTCTGTCATTAGCATCTAGAGCAGTGTTACCCGCTCTAACTGTTTCATGAATAACAGCTAAAGCACCAGGCACATTCAGATCTGAGTTCATCGCTGATACAAAACTCTCAGGTAGTGGGACTGTGACGCTCGATGTTTGAAGTTTGGCTCTCTTGATGAATCCTGAGATTCGATCTAGTGCTGACTGAGCGTCACTGAGTGAGGTTGGTGTGTAATCGAGGTTGCTTCGATACTGAGAACTTGAAAGCCAATAGCGAATGGCAGACCAAGAACCGGCTGCTAGAAGTTGCTCGACCGAAACGCCATTACCCAAACTCTTAGACATCTTCTGCCCCTGAATTGTGACTAGAGCATTGTGTAACCAGAAGTTTGCAAAAGCATCACCGTTAGCCCTAGATTGTGCAAGCTCATTCTCGTGGTGAGGGAAACGAAGATCTAGTCCGCCACCGTGGATATCAAATGATTCACCCAAGAAGTGTTTAGCCATTGCTGAACATTCGATGTGCCAACCAGGTCTTGCCTTACCCCAAGGAGTATTCCAAGCAGCTGATTCTGGTTCACCTTCTTTATGTGCTTTGAAGAGTGCAAAGTCATGAACATTTCTCTTACCGAAGGTGTTCTCTGACTCGCCTTCCATGTTCTCTAACTTTTGATTTGTCAGCTCTCCATATTCAGACCAAGAAGCGGCGTCAAAGAAAACATTCGCACTGCCATCTTCTGCCTGATATGCGTGACCTTTAGCAATCAGAGATTCAACCAAAGCAATCATATCTGCGATGTGCTCAGTGGCATGAGGTGTGTGAGTTGGCTCTGCAATTCCTAGTGAACGATATGCATCGTTAAAGGTTTGCTCAACCTCACCTGCAAATTGAATCCAGTCGCGGTTAGCTGCCTGAGCATTGACCAATACTTTGTCATCGATGTCAGTGACATTTCTAACCAAAGTGACCTTTAGATCATTGGCTTCTAACCATCTCTTCAAGAGGTCATAAACCAGAGCGCTTCTAAGGTGACCTAGGTGTGGAGCTGACTGAACAGTTGGGCCACAAACATACATCCCAACCCGACCAGGCTCTTTAGGCACAAACTCTCTAAGACTCTGAGTCTTCGAATCAAATAGTTCTAATGCCATTTCTAGAGCCTACCTTTGGGCTTTTGAATCAAGGCTGTGGCTACCGCTGCAACACCTTCACTTGAACCTAAGAAACCAAGACCGTCTGTAGTTGTTGCGCCAACTGTTACCGGTGCGCCAACCAAAGCAGTCAGTGCATCCTGAACTTCAGCTCTTCTTGGGGAGAGCTTTGGCTTATTACCAATCAGTTGAACACTGACGTTGACTACTTCCCAACCATTACTGTGAAGAAGTTCTAGAGCACCTCGAATGAATACTGAACCATTGGCACCTGAATACTCAGGTCTATCAACACCGAAGTTAGATCCAATATCTCCTAAGCCTGCAGCTGAGAGCAATGCGTCAACAATTGCATGAGCAATCGAGTCTCCGTCACTGTGACCTTCAAGACCCATCTCCCCTGGCCAGAGAATAGTTCCAAGGTATAAAGGAGTCGGTGTAGTTGCAAAGCGGTGCACATCAGTTCCAATACCGGATCTATATTCACTACTTCCACCTAGAAGTAATTCAGCATATTCAAGATCAGCTTGAACCGTAATCTTGAACGCCTTGGCATCTCCTTGAACGTATCCAATTACTGCTCCAGTTGATTGCATCAAACTTGCATCATCGGTGAAATCTTCAACTGCACTCTCATAAGCAGCTTTGAGTTCAGAAAACCTAAAGCCCTGCGGTGTTTGAGCAACTCTCAATGAATCTCGATTAATTGTTCCTAGAACAAGATCTTGCTCAACTTGCTTGATGGTATCTGCAACCGGCAGCACTGGAACAACTCCAAAACCTGTTTCACTAACGGCTTGTGCAACGCGGTTGAATACTTCTGCTGGAGTGAAGCAACGAGCTGCATCGTGAACCAGAACAAGGTCTATATCAGCACTAACAACAGCTAATGCATTAGCGATAGAGCCCTGCCTGGATAGGCCACCAGGAGTAAAGGACACTGCTACGCGATCACCAACAAATGCAGTTGCGATCGCACTGAACTCAGCAACTCGATCTTCGTGAGAGGCAACGACTACTTGCACTAAGTCTTTTACCTCGAGGATGTTCTTGAGGGCATGTTCAAGTAGTGAGAGGTTGCCCACCTTTACTAGAGCCTTAGGTATACCTGCACCAAGTCTGGCCCCATCACCGGCGGCAACAAGAATGACAGCAATTTTGCTCATCAGTGCCTCCTAGTTAGGCGAAATGGTTTGCTTTAGGCGATGCCTTTGGCTAGCACCTTGAGTATATGAGCCTCGGCACCAGCGTCATCTACCTTTAGGGCTAGAGCTAGCTCGGAGACCAAGATCTGCATAGCCTTAGCCAGCATGCGCTTCTCACCTGCTGAAAGACCACGGTCCTGCTGTCTACGCCAAAGGTCACGGACGATCTCAGATACCTTCATAACATCGCCAGAGGCAAGCTTTTCCTGGTTGGCTTTGAATCTTCTGGACCAGTTGGTTGGCTCTTCGATGAATTCTTCCTTCAGGGTCTTCTCGACCTTGCGGACGCCCTTGGCGTCAATGACGTCTCTAACGCCAACTTCAGACTCAGCTGTTTCAGCTGGCACCCAAATGATGAGGTTTCCCTGCTCAACGCGGAGCTTTAGATAAAGTTTCTTCTCTCCACGGAACTCTTTTTTAGCAACCTCTAGAATCTCGGCTGCTCCGTGGTGTGGGTAGACAACAGTCAGGCCCTTTTTGAATTCCATTATTGGTATTCCCTTCGCAAACCCTAAGTTTACCACAGGCCCTTCAATTAGAGCCGATAGAATTGGCTTGCAATCACCAGGAGGAAAAGTGCATATTCGTCGCACAATCATCGCATCAGCAATCGCAATCGCAACAGTTCTAGGAACTTCAGCTTGTAATCTGGCAAGCCCGATTGCATCTCTTGACTACTACGCCCCGAGCGACGGCGCACAAGCAGATCTAGGGCGTCTGAAGGCCAGAAACCTTATGTATTTTGTGATTGATAAAGACCACTACGGTCTTGTTGGCTCATTCGTGAACTCATCTCCAGAGGAGATTGCGTTTGCCCTTACCTTTGACACAAATTCAGGTAAAGACACCTACCGTCAATACAATCTCCCTGCCAATTCAGTAAAGAGCTTTGGTTTCCAGAACGAGCCAGTGCTGAAGGTAGATCTAAAGGTTGAATCTGCAATTGATGCAGAAGAGCTAGCGAGGGACCCGAGTCTGCTAGCAGGTAGTTCAGTTCCAGTATTCCTAGATACCAACACCGATCAGGTAAAGATCAATGTTCCGGTAATGGGTAAAGACTTCCCTGGCTACGAAGATCTAGTAGCCAGAATCTCTGCTGACTAAACTTCGTATTTATAACCAAGACCACGAACAGTTAGTAAGTGGGCAGGTCTAGCTGGATCTTCTTCAATCTTTGAACGAAGACGCTTGATGTGAACATCTAGAGTTTTGGTGTCACCGAAGTAATTAGAACCCCAAACACGATCAATAATCTGACCACGAGTAAGAACTCGGTTTCTGTTCTCTAGAAGGAGTTCTAGAAGTTCGAATTCTTTTAGCGGCATGGCAACTTTTTGACCGTTGAAGTAAACGATGTGCCTTTCAATATCCATCTTTACTGGACCGGCTTCGAGGATTCCATTCTCAGCAGCTCTCGGTCCACCATTACGGCGCAGCACTGCCTTCATACGAGCCAGCAACTCAGTCTTTGAGTAAGGCTTGGTGACGTAGTCATCTGCGCCTATTTCAAATCCAATGACCTTATCAATCTCAGTGTCCTTAGCAGTCAACATAATCACTGGAACATCCGAAGTTAGTCGAATCTGTTTACAAACCTCTTTGCCACTTAGCTTTGGAAGCATGAGGTCTAGAAGGATTAGGTCTGCGCCATGTTTTTCAAACTGGGTGATAGCAGCAGCACCATCCTCAGCTTCGATAACTTCATAGCCTTCTGACTCGAGTAGGAACATCAGAGTCTCTCTAAGCCCCTGCTCATCCTCGACTAATAGAATTTTCGTCATTGCTATTCCTCTCCAGAACCTGCATTTTGTTCAGTGTAAAGCGGGATACGAAGTGTGAATGTTGAACCTAAGCCAACTCTTGAGAATACGTTGACTTCTCCACCATGGTTCATGGCAGCATGCTTGACGATGCTCAAACCTAAACCGGTGCCACCAGTCTCTCTAGATCTTGATGGATCAACTCTGTAGAAGCGCTCAAATATACGCTCTTGTTGATCCAAAGGTATACCCAGACCATTATCGGTAACGGTAACTTCAGCAAAGTTGTCAACCTCACGAAGACCAATACCTACCTGAGTGTCATCGTTGCTATAGACAATGGCGTTTTCGATGAGGTTCTTCAACGCCATGGTCAAAAGTTCTGCATCGCCAAGAACTAATAATCCCTCAGGCGCATTCACAGTTAGCTTGATGTTCTTGGCATCAGCCTGGAACTGATTTAAATCAACGGCTTCAGAGATTACTGTGCTTAGCTCCACTGGTTCAACAGCGGCTGCTAGATCTCCACCCTGAATTCTTGAAAGCTGAATAATTTCTTTTACAAGAGATCCAAGACGCTTCGATTCTCTCTGCAGGTTCTTAGCAAATTTCTTCACCTGGTCTGGATTATCAACGGCAATCTGAAGTGCTTCAGACAAAAGTGAGATAGTGCTGATCGGAGTCTTTAGTTCGTGTGAGATGTTTTCAACAAAGTCTCTCCGGGTTTCTTCAAAACGTCTTGCTT
The DNA here is from genome assembly GCA_041165845.1 of Actinomycetota bacterium. Classification (GTDB taxonomy): domain Bacteria; phylum Actinomycetota; class Actinomycetes; order Actinomycetales; family Microbacteriaceae; genus Rhodoluna. The sequence continues at coordinate 34,806 of JBEAMR010000014.1, forward strand.
CGGTTCTATCTTCAACAACCAGAATGGTGTGATCATCATCGAGAGCAGTTGCTCTAACCGATAGTTCAACCTTTGCGGTTCTTTGGTTTCTAACAAAACTGACATCCTCAGTTAATGTTTCTTTAGATATTCTGGCTTTAGTAGCGAACTCTTTTAGTTCATTACTTGAGAGTTTCCCGTATTCGATCAGCCCCATGTCTTGGGCTAAGCCTGTACTTCCAATTGCATTGTCGAAACGATCCAGCACGATACCGGCAACAGATAGAACCTCAAGGAAAGCAATAGCATCGGCTGGAGAGGTCTTTAGTGCGAGGGTAGTTGGCACCTGTTTCTCCTGCCCCTTGTCGCGAGTGAACATAAATGTGACTAACCACGCTAAGGCTGAGCCGAGGCAGATGCCTAGAATCAAAGCTTGAATATTGTTCACATGGTTAAGACTATTTCATTCTCACAGAGCCTAGGATTAGAGCCAAAGGTATAGGGGCGCGCTCTTACCAGTGTTCACCTAGACTTCCCAATTGGTTAACTTCCGCCTGAAAAGGTTGCCGAGAAGAAAGAGTGAATAATGAATGAGATTTTTCGCAGCGATTTAGCTGAAGTCCAGGTAAGACTAGTAGACCTCTCAGAGGCAGTTACCGAGATCATGGAGAAGGCTTCAATGGCCTTCCTAAACTCAGATGTCCGCAAGGCAGACGAAGCAATTGCTCTAGCGGAAATCAACGAGGAGAAGGCTCTAGCCATCGATGAATTGGCTATCCGCATCCTAGGTAGACAGTCACCAGTAGCCAGAGACCTCAGAGTCCTAGTATCAGCTCTTCGCATCAGCGCATCTCTTGAGCGTATGGGCGCCCTAGCCGGACACATCGCCACCATCGCTAGATTCCGTCACCCAGAATCAGCTGTCCCAGAGTCACTACGCAAGACTTTCAGTGAAATGGGTGCACTGGACTGCGCTCTATCGAGAAAACTTACTCAACTACTTAGGAACCCAGATGTTGATCTAGCTAAGACCATCCAAGGTGAAGATGCTCGTGTCGATGAACTGCACCGTTCGGTCTTCGATGTAGTTTTGAGTTCAACCTGGCACGAGAACCCGATGTATACCGTCGATGTGACCCTAGCTAGCCGTTACCACGAAAGATTTGCAGATCACGTTGTAGATATCTCAGCCAAGGTGGCTTATCTAACTACAGGTGACTGGTCAGAAATCGAATAAAGTTACTTCTTACCCTGGTTAGCAACAGCTGCAGCACCTGCAGCCGCTGCATCAGGGTCTAGATATTCTCCACCTGCAACTAACGGCTTGAAGTTTGCATCTAGCTTGTAGACAAGTGGAATACCGGTTGGAATATTCAGCTCAGCAATCTCGTCATCGCCAACACCATCAAGGTGCTTTACCAATGCTCGAAGTGAGTTACCGTGAGCCGTTACCAAAACCGTCTTGCCAGCAACCAGGTCCTGGCTAATCTCGTTTTCCCACAGTGGCATCATTCGGATAAGAACATCCTTTAGACATTCGGTCTTAGGAAGCGCATCGCCTAGACCTGCATATCTCTCATCGTGTGCCTGAGAGTACTTGTCATTGTCATCGATTGGCGGTGGCGGAACATCAAAGGATCTGCGCCAGATCTGGAACTGCTCAGGACCATACTCAGCTAGTGTCTGAGCCTTATCTTTACCCTGCAGTGCACCGTAGTGACGCTCGTTCAGTCTCCAGTCACGCTTGACATCAATCCAGGAACGCTCTGCAGCGTTTAGAGCAATGTGTGCCGTGTTGATGGCACGCTTGAGTCTTGATGTGTATAGGAGGTCAGGCCTTAGACCAGATTCAGCTAGTAACTCACCAGCTCGCTTAGCTTCTTGGCGACCTAGGTCGCTCAGGTCAACATCCACCCAACCGGTGAAGAGGTTCTCCTGGTTCCAAACTGAATTGCCGTGACGTAAAAGAATGAGAGTGTATTCAGACATAGGACAAGTTTAGCCAGAAGGTTTGGCTAGCCTTGTTAGGTGCAGAGTAAGAAGCCAGTTGGAACCATCACACGTGGAACTACTAACCCAAACCGACTCAGAAGAGTAGATAGATATATCTCGTCACAACCTGCGCTTCGTATGACCACAGATCCAATAGTCGTTGACCTTGGTTTTGGAGCAACCCCAACCACTCCAATCGAGATGCTAGAGAGATTGAGTAAGACTAAACCCAATGTTGTTGTGGTTGGCATCGAAATAGATAGAGAACGAGTAAGTCGAGCTTTACCTTTCCAATCAGCTTCACTGCTATTTGGCTTAGGCGGCTTTGAAGTTCCACTACCCACACCTCTAAAGACCAATGAGCCGGTAACTGCCATCAGAGCAATGAATGTCTTGAGACAGTATGAAGAATCTGAAGTTAGAGCTGCCTGGAATTTAATGTGTTCAAGATTAAGTCCTGATGGTTTCATCGTGGAAGGTACCTGCGATGAGATTGGTCGAATTGCATCGTGGGTGACTCTTGATTCATCTGGCCCTAAGCTCTTCACCATCTCACTGCAACTAAGAGGTCTGGCTAAACCATCTAAGGTTGCAGAACGATTACCTAAAGCACTGATTCACCACAATGTTGAAGGTGAACCGATTCATCGTTTGCTAGAAGATTTGGACGCTGCTTGGGCAACACATGCACCACTTGGAATCTTCTCTCCTGCTCAACGCTTTGCTGCTTGCATCAAAGACCTTAGAGCTAAAGGTTGGCCGATTGCTTTAGAGCCTAAGCGTTGGCGATTGGGAGAACTAACCCTCAGCTGGGAAAGTGTTGCTCCTCTAAACCTCGGGTAATTCCGCTCTAGCTTCGTCTTCAGACATACCGGTAGCACAGAGGAGATCAACAACCAATGGCCTTAGAAGTAATAGGACGCTCGCTTCTCTAATCTGATCAGCAATTCCAAAACGCTTAGGGTCTAGCTGTCTAACGATTTCAACCAAATCCTGTTGCGCATTCTCTAGGGCTTCCGGATCAGATAGACCTTCGCGCATCAGAGATACAGCGCTGTGAAGCTGGTCGCAGAGGTCAGCTAGATAGGCTCTAGCAATTCCATCTTTGAGTAAGAAGTCAACTCTTCGAATTACAACTCTTAGGTTTCTAGTTGCAAGGTCCATGCCTCGCATCAATCTCACTTGACCCTTTAGTTCATCTCGATACTTGTTCAAGAATGGACTGATTCGGCTAATCGCAACTGCGCTATCCAGTGACATCCTCCAGTTATCAATCAGGGGTTGTGATCTTCTAACCTTCTTCAGTGCAGCATCCGCTACCTGGATGTTCACATCACGAAGAGCAAGTCTTAGCGAGTCAAGAGATTCAATAAAGAAATCAAAGAGCTTGTTGGCATCGGTTCTAGCAAGACCTCTAGGGTCTCTCGGAATTAGAGCGGTAACAATGATTGCTAACAAACCACCGATGAGCCCATCGATGGTTCTAACGAACACTCCACCGTCAGGAACAGGAAGGACCTGCACCAACATCGCTTGAATGCCTGCGGTTAGAGCAAAAGCAGAACTACCTGAAATAAATCTTGCTGCTAAAAGAACTACTAGAAGAACTACACCAATTTGAACTAGACCTGTTCCAAACAGAGATAACGCAATATCACTGATGGCAATTCCAACAACCATGCCAATTGCTGTCTGTACAATTCTTCGAGGTCTAGCATCTCTAGAGAAACCAAGTGAGGTAATACAAACAGTTAGCGCAAGGATCGGGGTTGCGTGATCTAGACCAAAGTGGGCTAGTGAATAAGCAAGTATTGCACCGATGGTGATTTGTAGTGCAGGTGCAATTGATTCAATAACTCTTCGTGTTGATTCACGAAGACTCCAGTGCAGCGGATTTCTCAATTTAGTCTTTGCCACGTTTAGCCCTGAACTCCCCTAAATCAACAACAGCGCCGGCAGATAAAGGAACAATGACCTCTTGGTGAGCGGTTAGAGTCTCACCGCTAGCAGCACAGCTAACAGTCAGCACCGAATCAACTGCAGTGCTGCGCTTGATAAGCGCCAGCGCGATTGGACCCATCTCGTAATGCTGACCAACTGTAGTGATTTTTCCAACTATTGCATCACCTAGATAAACCTCATCACCTAGATCAGGCAGTGCATGGCCTGAGCCATCTAGGTGCAGGAAGACCAACCGTCTAGGTGGATGACCTAGGTTATGCACCTTGGCAACTGCTTCCTGACCTCGGTAACAGCCCTTGTTTAGGTGCACTGCTGTTGCTAGCCAATCAAACTCATGAGGTAGTGCTTTTTCATCAATCTCATTAGGTCCAGCTGGTCGATGTGCTTCAACTCGAAGAGCATCCAGGGCCATGGTGCCTGCTTTAGTAAAGGTGGTCCATAACCCAGCAACATCATGAACTGGAACTAGGTTCTCTCGATACTTCCAACTGCCATCAGGTTGACTGCCATATCTATAGCCGCCATTAGTTGTTTCAGGCCAAGGGTCTGACCATGTCTGTATTGCGGCAGGGATAGAGAGATCCCAACTTGCTAGTACCGTGTATTGGTCAGTGACATCTTCGATGACTACCTTGGCTCTAAAGACCATCAGAGATAGCTGATTAAGTAGTTGATCAAAACCGGAGGTATAGGTAATTAGCCAAGTTGATTCAGAGTCATCTATCAGGTGAAAGTCTCTGACGATGTGCCCCTGTGGGTCTAACCAAAGAGCTTCAACTGCTACTCCTGGTGTTAGGTCATCTAGTTTCTGTGAGAAGAGATCATTCAACCAAGTCAAACGATCGGCACCTGAGATTTTCAGGATTGATTTCTCAAGTTCAATCAAACTCTTACCAGCTAGGAACTGTCTTTGCTCAACTAGCGGATTGGAAAAACTCTGAGTCATTAAGCAATACGTTCTAGTTCAACTGAAACTAGAGGAACCAGAGGTTCTCTAACACTTGAAGCAACTTCCATTACCCAGAGGAGTTTGTTAACTCCTTCTTGGGTTAGCGTTCCATACATGCGCTCGGCATATCCCCAAGCCTTACCTGCTTCAACTAGGTGACCCGGCATATGAGATCCAGGAACAGTTCTTATATCGATGCGTCCAGCTTTTACTTGACCTGAGTAAAACTCATAAGCTCCGCTTGGGTGAATAATTGAAGCTTCGATATCGAAGCCTCCTCTTTCATTGCGAAGTTTCTCTAAGTCTTCTGCAGACTGGATGCTTGGTTCACCAGTACCTGGAAGAAGTGATGGTCCGTGATCTGCGCTTTCTGCATTTCTAACTAAACGCCAGAAGCCAAGCTCTGCTGGCAATTCAACATCTTCTGAACCATCGGTTGCAAGACCTAGCAACCGAGAAGTTGCGTGATAGGTGAGATAGTTTCCTTCTCCAACTGAGAAAGTAATCTGCTGCTGAAACTTCTGTTCAACAGGTTCTTCAGCGTTTACGAACTTGCTGGAAACTACTCCAACTCCCGACCAAGTTCCAACTAGGAAGGCGAGTGGGTTCAGTTCGACTGGTAGCCCCTCGGGTAAGGTGAACAACTAGCGCTGACCCTTAAAGAGCTTGTATAGGACGAGGATGCTAACGGCACCGATTGCGAGACCTGCTAGAACCAGCAGACCTAAAAAGAAAATATCTAAAGGCATATCTCAAGTTTACGGGGTGAGCAATATATACAGACCGGCAACAGCCAAAATGGCATAAGCTCCGCCAGCGGTGAGGATCAATCTGGCGACTATACCCTCGGCGTGACTGGTCAATAGGTTCACTAGGGAAACTAAAGCAATTGACCCAGCGGCTAGGACTCCAAAGGCCTTGATAGCGTCGTTCTTATCAAAAATGACGATGGCAAGCACTGCCCCAACGCCTACCAGCGCCCAGACCAAAGCTGAATAAAGCCAGTCTTTCTTCACAAAAACCATCATGCCCTATGGCAGGTAGGATTTAAGAACTAAAACAGGAGGCAAATTGGCACATTTGCTAGTCATCTCGGAGCAGGCAGAGAGCACAATCCTGCCTTCGCTTGCCCTGTTGAGCCACAAGGTTCGCCAGATCAGCGCTGAACCTGCCTCTCTAATGAATGCCCCTGTCGCCGACCTAATCCTGTTAGATGCCCGTAAAGATCTGGTTGCCGCTAAATCTTTAGCTACTTTGCTAAAGACCACCGGTCTTTCAAGCCCAATGTTCCTAGTGCTAAGTGAAGGTGGCTTAGCTGCTATCTCAAGTGAATGGGGTGCTGATGACTTCCTTCTGGATTCAGCAGGACCTGCTGAGATTGATGCCAGAATCCGTCTAGCCCTAACCAAAACCACTAAGAATGATGCTGGTGCCAAGATTCAGGCTGCTGGCATAACCATCGACGAAGTTTCATACTCAGCCAAGATTCACGGTCAACCGATGGACCTTACCTTTAAAGAGTTTGAACTATTGAAGTTTCTAGTTCAGCAGCCAGGCCGAGTGTTCACCAGAGACCAGTTACTCAGTGAAGTCTGGGGTTACGACTACTTTGGTGGTACTAGAACTGTTGACGTTCACATCCGAAGACTGAGAGCCAAACTAGGAGACCTAGAGAGCTTGATCGGAACTGTTAGGAACGTTGGCTACAGATTCAACTCTGTACCAGAATCGGATTCAGTGCAGGGCAGTTACTAACTGTTCACCATTTGGCAAACAACAACTGCAAGGATATAGAACATGTCTGAAGAGACCATGGGAATCACACTGCCCCCGACAGGGCATGATTTACCCGTTGACCGTTTCTTTGATAGGGAGCTTTCATGGCTCTCATTCAACGAGAGAGTTCTAGAACTAGCTGAAGACGAATCACTCCCTCTGCTAGAGCGAGTGAACTTCATGGCTATATTTGCCTCCAACCTAGATGAGTTCTTCATGGTTCGAGTTGCAGGTCTCAAGCGCAGAATTGCAACAGGCTTAGCCGTTACCTCAACTTCAGGTTTAGAACCACAGGAAGTGCTAACTCAGATCAGTAAGTCTGCTCACAAACTTCAGCAGCGTCACAGCCAGTTATTCATTAACAAGATTGAGCCAGCACTAGAGGCAGCAAGAATCAACATCACTGGCTGGGCAAACCTAGATGAAGCAGAGAAGAGTTCTCTTTCTGATTACTACTCGTCGCAAATCTTCCCAGTTCTAACTCCTCTTGCAGTTGATCCTGCTCACCCATTCCCATACATCTCAGGTCTTTCACTAAACATCGCCGTGATGGTTAGACACCATGAGAACGAAGACAAATTATTTGCTCGTATCAAAGTTCCACCAACACTTCCTAGATTTGTTAGAGTGCCAGGGGCTAGCTCTGGTGTGAAGTTTGTAACTCTAGAAGAGATCATCGGTGAGCACTTAGGTTCACTCTTCGAGGGAATGGAAGTTCTCCAGCACCACACCTTCCGCGTCACCCGTAATGAAGATCTTGACGTTGATGAAGATGAAGCAGAGAACCTACTCAAGGCTCTAGAAGAAGAACTAAAGAGAAGAAGATTCGGCCCTGCTGTTCGTCTAGAGGTTTCAAGCACAATCGACTCTGAAGTTCTAGAGCTTCTCAAAGAAGAACTGGATATTGAATCTGAAGATGTTTACGCTTTAGAAGGCCCACTTGACCTGACCGGGTTGAGCGACATCGCTTTCATGAAGCGACCAGAACTTCATTACCCTCAGCACACCATCATTACTAACCGCCAACTGCAGGTGGCTAATGATGAAGGTAGAAGCATCTTCAGCGCCATGCGTCAAAGAGATGTGCTTCTACACCACCCTTACGAATCTTTCTCAACCAGCGTGCAGGCTTTCATCGAGCAAGCAGCAACAGACCCTAAGGTCTTTGCTATCAAACAGACTCTGTATCGCACCAGCGGTGACTCCCCAATTATCGATGCCCTGATCAGCGCTGCCCGTGCTGGTAAGCAGGTTCTAGTTCTAGTTGAAATCAAGGCTCGCTTTGATGAAGAGAACAACATCGGGTGGGCTAGAAAGCTGGAGCAAGCTGGTGTTCACGTTGTCTACGGAATCGTTGGTCTAAAGACTCACTGTAAATTGGCTCTAGTTATCCGCCAAGAAGAAGGCAGACTAAAGCGTTACTGCCACATAGGTACCGGTAACTACAACCCGAAGACTGCACGATTCTACGAAGACTACGGGCTACTTACCAGCCGCGACGAAGTTGGTGAAGACATCGCCAAGCTCTTCAACCGTCTATCCGCATACGCTGAAGACCTTTCATTCAAAGAAATACTTGTCTCTCCAGTTGGAGTAAGACAGGGTCTAACCCAGCTGATTGAAGCAGAAGCGGCAAATGCAATTGCAGGAAAGTCTTCGGGTATTCAGATTAAGTTGAACTCACTCGTTGACGAACAGATCATAGATTCTCTCTATCGTGCATCTCAGGCTGGTGTTCCGATTGAGATCTTGGTTAGAGGCATGTGTGCTCTTCGCCCTGGTGTTCCAAGCTTGAGTGAAACCATCAAAGTTCGTTCTGTCTTAGGTAGATATCTAGAACACTCACGTGTCTTCCGTTTTGAAAATGCTGGAGACGCAGTTGTATACATCGGTTCTGCTGACATGATGCATAGAAACCTAGATAGACGAGTAGAAACACTCGTTCGACTAAGACAAGCAGATCACCTAACGGAAATGAAGAATCTCTTTGCTCTGGGAATGTCTGACACCTCACACTCTTGGCATCTTTCACCTGAAGGTACCTGGCTCAAAAATGGTGGACAACAGGACACCGCGAACTTCATCGACGTGCAAGACCAAATCATGAAGAATGTTTTAGCTAAGAAAAACGGACACATTTAATGATCGTGCAAGCTGCTGGCGCTCTGCTTTGGCGTCGTGAAAATGGCATTCTCAAAGTTTTGCTTATTCACCGTGACAGATACGATGACTGGAGCTGGCCTAAAGGAAAGCTCGACAAAGGTGAGTCCATAAGTGAGGCAGCTGTTCGAGAAATTCTCGAAGAAACGGGCCTAAAGGTTTGCCTTGGTGTCAAGCTTGAGGAAATCGAATACAAGTTAGACAACGGGCAACGCAAGATTGTGCACTATTGGGCCGCTGAAGTAACAGATAGGGCTTTGGCTCAACAGAACTTTGTTCCAGACGAAGAGGTTGGTTCTCTAGAGTGGTTCTCGGTATCCGATGCAAAGAAGAAATTGACTTATAAACACGATGTCAACCCACTTAGGATATTGCAGACACTCGATGCCAATGATCAACTAGAAACCAAACCTCTCATCGTGCTAAGGCACGCGAAGGCAACCCCTCGAGCGAATTGGACCAGGGGCGAAGCAAGTAGACCACTTTTGCCAATCGGGAGAGTGCAAGCAGCAGCACTTACAAATATCCTGTCGGCGTATGGTCCAAAGACTGTTTTAACTAGTCGTTGGAGAAGATGCATGGAGACTGTTTCCCCATTTATTGAGCACAACAGCGTAAGACTTGTAAAGAGGACTCTTCTCAGTGAACGAGGCGAGAAGCTCAGCCCTAGAAGATCTAGAAAACTAGTTGAGAAGTTTGCCCAGCGTAAGGGCGGTTTGGTGATCTGTAGCCACCGCCCAGCCCTGCCAACCATCCTCAAGGCCATAGGCCGCTTCGCTGATGAGGAGCAGAAGGAACTGCTGAAACAAGCCCAAACCATGAAGCCAGGGGAACTCTACGTAGTTCACCTAGCTAGGCGTCCAGGCAACGGATCGTCAATTGTTGGAATAGAGAGCCAAGTCCCCCTATTTGAGGATTAGTCTTTTCCAATGAACAATATTCTTCAAACTTGGTCTGATTGGGTTGACTCTAGAAACAAGGTTTTCGCTAACCCAACTGGTTTTCTCTCAATTACAAACCTCGTCTGGCTTACCAATGAGCCACAGGAGATAACTGGTATTTCAGGTTCTTGGTGGGCTGATGGTGACACCGTCCACGTCAAGGGTTCAAACACTGGTGAACACGCTTGGACTATTGAACCAAGATCAGAAATGACTTTTGATTTCGATGGAATCAAAGTTGAACTAGCTTCTAGAGCAGGACAGCTTGTAGTTCGTCCTAGAGATCCAAACTCTCCGATGCTAAAGAGTTTCGAATCAGTTCTTACTTTTGACTACGACGAGAAGTTCCGTGTTCATGCTCAACTTGAAAGGTCTTCAGTTCCAAGTGAAGTAGTGGTTGGTTCAGTCGTTGAAGGTATGACACACGCCTATGTTTCACCTGGTGCACTTAGCTTTAAATTCGAAGGTAAACAATACAAGCTAACCGCTTTTGACAAAGCAGGAACCGAAGATGTCACCATCTATTTCAAAGATGCAACCAGCGGAGCTATTACCTATGGAACAGGACGATCTGTCACCGCGCATGCACAAGCAGATGGTTCATACATCCTTGATTTCAACTTTGCAGGTAACTTCCCTTGCTCATACACAGACTTCGCAACTTGCCCGGTAGCACCATTCGAAAACAGGTTAGATTTCCTTGTTACCGCAGGTGAAAAGAAGCCAATCTACAGAGTCACAGTTGACGGCATTAAGTCTCAGGTTGCCTAAATGAGAGAAGAAGTCACTCAAGGATTACCTTTAGCCTTAGGCAGAGATGGCCAACCAGCGCTTTGCTTAGTAACTGGTGCCACCGGGTACATCGGTGGTCGTCTAGTTCGAGAATTACTTCAGCACGGCTACCGAGTTCGCGTTTTAGCTAGACATGCTGAGCGACTAACCAGTTACCCTTGGTTCTCCCAGGTTGAGATTGTCGAAGGTGACGCTAACGACAGGTCCGCAATCGTTAAGGCAGTTGCCGGCGTCGATGTTGCTTACTACCTACTTCACGCACTTATGGTTGCTGATGATTTCGTTCAACTGGAAAAAGACTGGGCAACAACATTCGGTGAATGTGCGAAAGAAGCTGGCGTTAGCCGAATCATTTACCTAGGTGGAATGGCTGAAGAGAAAGCACAGCTCTCCCCGCACCTTTCCTCTAGAGCTGAAACCGGTGAGATCCTTAGAGCTTCAGGAGTTCCAACAATTGAACTTAGAGCTGGAGTTGTCATCGGTTCAGGGTCTGCATCTTTTGAGATGCTGCGCTACCTAACCGAACGTATACCGGTGATGATTACTCCTAAGTGGGTAAACGTTCGTATCCAACCAATTGCCGTTAGAGATGTCTTGAGATATCTAGTTGGTGCTGCTGGCGTAAAGCAAGAACTGAACCGATACTTTGATATCGGTGGACCTGAAGTATTCACATATAAAGAAATGATGATTCAGTATGCCGAGGCAGCTGGTCTTCGTAAACGTCACATTCTTCCTTTGCCAGTACTAACTCCGAGACTCTCAAGTGGTTGGGTAGGGCTTGTCACACCAGTTCCAATTACCTTGGCTAGAAGACTAATCGACAGCCTTAGAAATGAAGTTGTTGCTAAGGATGAGAGCATCAAGGAATTTATTCCCGATCCTCCCGGCGGGCTAACAACTTTCAAGCGTGCTGTGTCACTAGCTCTAACCAGAATCAAAGACGCCAACGTAGAAACTCGTTGGAGCAATGCCTCGCTTCCAGGTTCTCCTAGCGAACCGCTACCAACAGACCCTAAGTGGGCTGGTGGTTCGCTATACACAGACATTAGAACTGAGACCACTACAGACCCGATTGAAACTGTTTGGAAGAGAATCGAATCCATAGGTGGGGACAATGGATACTCAACCGCTACTTGGGCTTGGGAACTTAGAGGATTACAGGATCGCCTAGTCGGTGGTGTTGGCCTTAGACGAGGTAGAAGAGATCCATATTTCCTCCTCGAAGGTGAAGCACTCGATTTCTGGAGAGTTGAAGCTCTAGATCGACCACATCTACTTCGTCTAAGAGCAGAGATGAAGATGCCAGGACTTGCTTGGCTGGAATTCAAGGCTGAAGAAACTAAAGATGGTGGCACCAAGGTAACCCAGCGAGCAATATTTGCTCCTAGAGGATTACTTGGACACATCTACTGGTGGACCGTATTCCCTATGCACGGACTGGTATTCCCAAGCATGGTCAAGCACGTTGCCCACGGCACTCGGATCAAGCGCGGCAAATAGACTAGTTCGGTGAAACGAAATGGTTTAGGCGTTGCCGCCTTACTGGTGGTTACCATCGCCTGGGGTGCTTCATTTGTTGTAATGAAGCCAGCCATGGAGAAGATTCCAATCTACGATTTCCTAGCCATTAGATTCACCATTGCAGCATTACTAATGATTGCCTTCAAACCAGGTGTTCTAAAAGCCTTCAAGGGCCCAACTCTCATTTTCGGAATGGTCTTAGGAGCAATCCTTGGATTCTCATACGTAACTCAAACCATCGGCCTTGTGCTTTCAACTGCTGCTATCACAAGCTTCATCACTGGCTTGTATGTGATCCTGACCCCAATCCTGGTCTGGGTGATTTTCAAGAAGAAGCCAAGAGCAATAGTTGCCGTTGGAGCGATCCTTGCAACAGTGGGCTTAGGTTTCATCACCATCAAAGACGCCTCCTTTGACTTCGGTCAGATCTGGACCATTCTCTGCGCTCTAGGCTTTGCCGCTCACATCGTAGGTCTAGGTAAATGGTCACCTGGTAAAGATGTTTATGCCCTAACAGTCATTCAGCTCGCAACTGTTGCAGTGATTTGTTGGATAGGAGCAGCACCAGATGGCATTCAAGCACCGCTTGATGGTGAGGTTTGGTTCGCCATTCTCTTTACTGCTGTCTTTGCAACAGCATTGGCTTTCTTCATCCAGACTTGGGCCCAATCAATCATGGATGCTTCGAGAGTTGCCATCATATTGACTATGGAAGTTGTCTTTGCAGCTCTAACATCTGTTGCTGTTGGTCAAGAGGTTCTCTC
>JBEAMR010000015.1:0-10591 GCA_041165845.1 Actinomycetota bacterium
ATTGCAGACATGGTTACCAGCCTTCTAGATAACTAGGTTGTGTATAACTAGAGCAGACAATAAGAGATAAAACTATCTTGGGCTAGTGCCCAGTCTGTCTGAACTAATAGCTCTAATACCCGCTCTGTATTTGCTAGTTGTGGCATGGCCATTGACTGTGATTGATCTAAGAGAGCACCGGCTTCCAAACAGGTTGGTGTTACCTGCGTTCCCCGTTGCTTTCCTAGCACAGCTCATCGCCACGATAATCTCAGCAGACTGGGCACGCCAACTCTTTGCAGTATTGGTAGCGCTAGCTGTTGGAATCATTTGTCTCGGAGCAAATTACATTGACGCTCTAGGAATGGGTGATGTGAAGCTAGCGACTGTTATTACTCTAACCCTTGGCTATTTCAATCCCTGGTTACCGTTCATTGCAATAGGTATAGCCTTCGTACTCGCCTTTGCAGTTGTGATTGTTCTTATCACCTTGGGCAAAGTAAAGATTGGTTCGAGCATCCCGTTAGGGCCATACCTGTTGGTTAGCTTTATTGGAGCTAACCTCTCTTGGCTAATTACAAACTAGGTTTGGTCATCGATAAAACATCAAGTGCTTTATCAAGCTGCTCAAGAGTTAGCTTCTCGCCGTCAACATAACCAAGTTCAATGGTTGCCTCACGAATGGTGATTGCCTTGGCAACTGCGTGCTTAGCAATCTTGGCTGCAGCTTCGTAGCCAATGTATTTGTTCAGCGGGGTAACGATTGACGGACTTGATTCAGCAAGAGCTCTAGCTCTTTCAACATTTGCTTCTAATCCTTCAACAGTCTTATCTGCAAGAAGTCTCAGTGAGTTAGATAGCAATCTGATTGATTCAAGAAGTGCATTACCCATTACTGGGATTGCAACGTTTAGTTCGAAGTTACCTGTCGCACCTGCCCAGGCAACAGTTGCATCGTTTCCGATGACTCTGGCAACAACCATCATTACTGCTTCTGGGATTACAGGGTTGACCTTGCCGGGCATGATGGATGAACCTGGCTGTAGATCTGGAATAGCAATTTCACCAAGCCCTGCGTTAGGTCCTGAGCCCATCCAACGAAGATCATTAGCAATTTTGGTAACACCAACAACCAAAGTTCTGAGAGCACCAGATGCCTCTACCAAACCATCCCTAGCACCCTGAGCTTCGAAGTGGTTACGAGCTTCTGTGATTGGAAGTTTGGTTTCCTGAGCAAGTAGTCGGATAACTTCCTGAGGGAAGCCCTTAGGTGTATTGATGCCCGTACCAACTGCTGTTCCACCAAGAGGAACTTCAGCAACACGAGCAATTGATGAGTTAACTCTTTCAATGCCATATCTAATCTGAGCAGCGTAGCCACCGAACTCTTGACCTAGGGTCACTGGAGTTGCATCCATCAGGTGAGTTCTACCTGCCTTGACTACTGTTTCCCATTGCTTGGCTTTGGTCTCTAGAGATTGAGCTAGGTGGTCTAGCGAAGGAAGTAGATCGTTGATTAGTGCAGATGTCACAGCAACGTGAACTGAGGTTGGGAAAACATCGTTAGATGACTGTGAGGCGTTAACGTGGTCGTTTGGGTGAACCTTTGAACCAAGCTTGTTTGTGGCAAGGGTAGCCAGAACCTCGTTCATGTTCATGTTTGAAGAGGTTCCAGAACCAGTCTGGAATATGTCTACTGGGAACTCACCATCGTGCTTACCGGCAATGACCTCATCGGCTGCAGAAGCGATGGCATCTGCGATTGCTTGATCTAGGACACCGAGAGAGGCGTTAGCAAGAGCAGCAGACTTCTTAATCTGGGCTAGGGCAGCGATGTGAGCACGCTCTAGGGTAGTTCCACTAATCGGGAAATTCTCCACCGCACGAGCAGTTTGAGCCGCGTATAGGGCGTTTACTGGGACCATAACTTCACCCATGGTGTCGTGTTCAATGCGATATTCCATTTGTTTACCTTGCTACTCGTTTACGTTTCCGAAAGTCACGATATCGTGCACTTCACCTAGGGTTAGTCGATAGTTAGCACCAACAACAGCCAATTTACCCGACTCAATTCGGTCAGCAATTAGCTTTGATCTGCCGATCATTTCGTTGATGGTGTCTCTGATGTGAAGGTCAGTAATCTCGTCGATGTGGTGCAGGCCATGTGCCTGAGCCTCTTTGACTGTTGGAGAAATACGCTCGACCAGGTTGTGAATAAATTCACCTTCAGCTTTCATCTTGCCTTCGGTGGAATCGATTGTCGCTCTGATAGCACCACATTCGTCGTGACCCAGAACCAATATCAAAGGAACACCTAGAACCTCAACTGCGTATTCCAAAGAACCAAGAATGGTTTCAGCAATAACCTGGCCAGCATTACGAACCACAAACAGATCACCGAGACCAACATCGAAAATGATTTCAGCAGACAGACGTGAATCAGCACAACCAAATAGTGCAGCAAAAGGCTTCTGAGCCTGAGCTAGTTTTTCTCTGTGGTCGATGTCTTGTCTGGGGTGAGCTAGATCACCTGATACGAATCTTGCATTTCCTTCAACAATTGCAGCCCAAGCTTCTTTAGGGTTAGTCGGTCTATTTGATTCAGTCATTACCGGTCCCTGCTAACTCTGGAATTCGGGATATTTGCTTATCTATAGCCTTGGCGAAGTATTCATATTCCGTGGTGTCGGCAACACCGTAGAGCAGAACATAGTTCTGGTCTTTGTAGTTCAGGACCATCATGTAGTCCTTGGTCTTAGGGGGATCATGAGCCTCAATGGACTTATAGATCTGCCAGGTGTAGTGATTCGTCTTTAGTTCACCGGTGATGGTCATGGTGCTTAGGTTTAGTGCTAACCAAGTTGGGTTGGCGTTAAAGGCTTGGGTATATCCGATGTATTTAGTGTCACTACCAACAAAACCAGCTGTGAAGTTCTTTACTGTGTCAGCAGGTGTTTCGTTAAAGACTGCGTTGTTACTCCACCAGTTTTCAGGGGGAGTGATTGTAAAGATTCCTAGTTTGGTATCAGCCTGTGCTTCTTGAGCGATACCAACGTAGTCAATTGGCTTTATGCGATTCGAGTCATCCCTTGGAACGATTAGGACCAAGACAATAACTAGACCAATGCTTGCACCGAGCGCTAAGACCAGGTTGATAACGGTCTGTCTGGCTCTATGTCTAGCTGCCGAATCGCTCAAAGATTAATCCTTTTTATCTTTTAGAACAGCATCAAGTTTTGCTCTAGCACCGGCAAGCCACTGCTCACACTTCTGGGCTAAGACTTCGCCACGTTCCCAGAGAGCCATGCTCTGATCAAGGGTTACTGAACCTGCTTCCAGCTGGTTTAACACCTTGGTTAGCTCGTCTCTAGCCTGCTCGTAGGTCATTGCCTCTACGTCGGCGTTTGGGTTCTTTTCGGTCATGGTATCTCCAGTTTAATCGTTAGTTGGCAGTGGCGCTTAGGTCACCCTTGGCAACCTTGAGTTTTAGGGCTTCTCCAGCTTTTACCTGTGCTGGGTCAGTAATTACATTGCCCTTTGAGTCCCTGATTACCGAGTATCCGCGGTCCAGAGTGCTCTGGGGGGAGAGTGAGCGTAAGAGGTTTTTCTTAGCCGTTAGATCAGTGCTCTGTTTGTCCAGCTTGCTGTCGATGTCATCTCTCAGGTCAGAGATTGCTCTGACTAGATCATCGCCACGTTGGTCTAGGTAGGTGTGTGGGTCTTTCAGAAGTGGGTGCTGTCTGATCTGTTGCACCAATGCAATCTGAGAAGTTACGAAAGTTCCGATGATGGACTTCATTCGGGTTAGGGAATCAGCAATCTTGCGCCTTTCGTCAACCACATCTGGAACCACTCGTTTAGCGGCATCGGTAGGGGTTGATGCTCGAAGATCTGCAACGTTATCCAGGATTGGATTATCGTTCTCGTGACCGATTGCAGAAATAATAGGAGTTTTTGCAGCAGCTGCAGTTCTTACCAATGTCTCATCGCTAAAGCCGACTAGATCTAGGAAGCCACCACCACCTCGGGTAATGATGATTACCTCAACCTCAGGATCAGCATCTAGTTCTTTGATAGCCGCTGTCACAGTTGGAGCACACTCTGGCCCTTGAACAGAAACATTGATCATTTTGAACTTAGCTTCAGGCCAGCGAAGTAATACGTTTTGCTTGACGTCTTTTTCTGCATCAGAACCTGATGCTGTGATTAGCCCGATTACACCAGGTAAGAAAGGTAGCTTTTGCTTCTTGTCTGGATCAGCTAATCCCTCGGCGATGATCTTGGCTCTCCTGGCTTCGATTTCAGCCATCAGAACACCGATACCAACCTTCTTGATGCTGGAGACCTTCAGGCTCAATGATCCTCTAGCTACGTAGTAGTCCATGTTTCCAGAGACAATCACTCGGTCACCGTCTTGGAATTCTTCAGCTGAGGTTGCCAGCACTCCGGCGAAAATCACTAGGGAGATGGTTGAACCAGTGGTCAGGTCTCTCAGTTGGGGATAGGCGTGACCTCCAGCTTTGTGCTGGAACTTGATTAGTTCTCCCTCAACCCAGGCATTACCCCACTTGCTGACAGCGCTAGCAACTCTCTCCGAGAGCTGCTGGACGGTAAAGGGGTGATCTGGGTCTTTACCGATGGAATTCAAATCCACTGAGTCGTTCATTAGTGCTTCCTAGTCCAGCCCGTTTAGAATTAGGTAAGTGACTGACATCCAGAATACTTTGAGTGACCGACATTCAGGCTCCGCTAAGCGAGTCTTGCTAGCCGCTCCTCGCGGATACTGCGCAGGCGTAGATAGAGCCGTTATTGCCGTTGAGAAGGCCCTAGACCTCCACGGATCCCCTGTTTACGTCCGTAAAGAGATTGTTCACAATAAGCACGTAGTTCAGTCCCTAGAAAAGCGTGGCGCTATCTTCGTAAACGAAGTAGACGAGGTCCCAGAAGGCTCAATCCTGGTCTTCTCAGCACATGGGGTAAGCCCAGCCGTTGTGAAGGCTGCTGAAGGCAGAAACCTAAACACCATCGATGCCACCTGCCCACTGGTGACCAAGGTGCACCGAGAGGTTCAAAGATTTGCTGCCGATGATTATGACATTCTCCTCATCGGTCACGAAGGTCACGAAGAAGTTGAAGGAACTGCCGGTGAAGCCCCGGATCACGTTCAGCTGGTTGATGGTAGACACGGAATCCTGAATGTGACTGTGAAAGATCCTGACAAAGTCATCTGGCTATCACAGACCACTTTGTCAGTTGACGAGACCTATGAGACCGTGAATGCTCTCCGTGAGAAGTTCCCAACCCTGCAGAACCCACCGAGTGATGACATCTGCTACGCAACTCAGAACCGACAGGTTGCGATCAAGAAGGTTGCTAAAGAAAGCGACTTAGTGATTGTTGTTGGTTCAGCGAACTCTTCTAACACTGTTCGCTTGGTTGAAGTTGCTCTTGAAGCCGGAGCCAAAGCGTCTTATCGAGTTGATTTTGCAACAGAAATCAAAGAGGAATGGTTTGAAGGAGTGAACTCTGTTGGAGTATCTTCCGGTGCTAGCGTTCCAGAAGTTTTAGTTGATGAAGTCCTAGAGTATTTAGCTCAGCGTGGTTACGGTGATGTTGAATTAGTTCAGACTGCTGAAGAAGATGTTCAGTTCTCACTTCCTAAGGAATTGAGAAAAGACATGAAAGCAGCTGGAGAAGAAACCAGCAACAAGGTTAAGCGTTAGTCGAACTTAGTTTCTTTAACTAAGTGGCCTTCTCGGTCGAAGGTCTTCCAAAGACCTATTTGTTTACCCTGATCAAAATAACCAGAACGCATCAGCGTTCCGTCTTTTCTAAAGAATTCCCAGAAGCCATGCATTTCATTGTTTAGGTATGAACCCTTGAATCTAGGGTTACCGTTGTCGTAAAACGGATCTACCTTTGACAATTACAGACTCATAGATTTTGAAGCTGAACCTAGTTCCTGGGTAGCAAGTGCAACACGCTTAGCCATTGCAGCTTCTGCAGTCTTACCCCAACCACGTGGGTCATAAGCCTTCTTATCTCCAACTTCGCCATCGACCTTTAGAACCTTGTCGTAGTTAGCGAACATGTGACCTGCAATTGAACGAGTGAATGCATACTGAGTGTCAGTGTCGATGTTCATCTTTACAACACCGTAGCGAACTGCGTCTGCAATCTCTTTCTCAGTTGAACCTGAACCACCGTGGAAGACAAGATCGAATGGCATGTCCTTGCCATACTTCTCGCCAACCGCACGCTGGATGTCGTTTAGCAATTCTGGACGAAGTACTACGTTTCCGGCTTTGTATACGCCGTGCACGTTACCGAAGGTTAGCGCGGTTAGGTAACGACCGTTCTCGCCTAAACCTAGAGCCTCAGCGGTTAGCAGACCATCTTCGATGGTTGAGTAGAGGTGATCACCTTCACCACCCTCGATACCGTCTTCTTCTCCACCAACAACACCAATCTCAACTTCAAGGATGATTCCTAGGTTCTTGGTCTGAGCTAGTAGGTCCTTAGAGATTTGTAGGTTTTCAGCCAGTGATACAGCTGAACCATCCCACATCTGGGAGTTGAATAGAGGGTCCTGGCCGTTACGAACGCGCTCTTTGCTGAGATCTAGAAGTGGAAGGAGGAAAGTCTCTAAGTGAGGCTTTGAGCAGTGGTCGGTGTGAATACCAACGGTGATTGGGTAGTTCTTGGCAACTTCTCTTACGAAGTTAGCCATTGCAGCTGCACCAGTTGCCATGTGCTTTACAGATGAGCCAGACCAGTAGTCTCCACCACCGGTCGTTACCTGAAGAATTCCGTCAGAGCCTGCTTCAGTTAGTCCCTGCAGAACAGCGTTCACTGTTTGAGAGCTGGAAACGTTGATAGCTGGATATGCAAAGCCACCTTTTTTAGCGCGGTCGATCATTTCTGCATATTGATCCGGTGATGCTACAGGCACTTCTATCTCCTAAGGTTTGGCTACTTCTTCTAGTGGAACATCTAAATTCGGGTTGGCATCAACAGTTGCTGAAGGCATGTTGTCTAGGTTTGCAAGCCCTGAGGTTGGTTGAGTAACTGCAATAGCTCCCCAACGAACAGCAGTTTGAACACCAAGGGGAACATTGAAACCAACACCATAGTCTTCTTCACCCTCAGATACTGGGTTAGAAACAACAGCAGATAGGAAACCGGCAAGAGTTGCGTCCCCTGCACCAACAGTGTTAATAACCTTCACCGGAGGAGTTCTAGCTGCCCAGGTTCCAGTTTTGGTAACTGCAAGCATTCCATCTGCACCCATTGAAGCAAGAACTACTTCAATGCCGTGTTCACAAAGTTCACGAGCTGCATCAACAACATCACCAACGGTTGCAAGTTCCCTACCAACCGCAGAAGCCAATTCTTCAGCGTTAGGCTTGATGACATTTGCACAGCCCTTACGAGCCCAGTAAGACAGTGGTTCACCTGAAGTATCGAGAGCAACCTTCACACCCATCATCTTCATGACATCAAAGATTGGTTGCAGGTCAACATAGACACCGGTTGATTTATAGGTTGGCAGCGCACCTGCGATAACCAACCACTTAGCACCTGTTCTTCTAACCTCTTGTTCGGTTAGGTCAATTACCTTCTGCCAGTCTTCTTCGCTTAGAGATCTAGGAGATTCATTAACCTTGGTGGTGGTTCCGTGAGTATCAACGATGGTGGTTGAAACACGCAGGTTTCCTTCAACCCAGAGCGGAACCAAGAAAGATGAACCGGTTCTATCTAGGACGCTGACATCAGCGTTACCGATAGGAACAACACCAGGTGCATCAATGCCAGCAAGAACTAAGCCGCGAGATACGTTAATACCTTTACCTGCTAGTTCGTCACGAACATCATCAGCTCTGTTTACTCCACCTTGGTGCAGGTGGTTCACATAGTATGTCCGGTCAAGGGTTGGGGCAGGAGTAAGGGTCACTACTGGCGCACTGAACTGGCTCTGCGACATGTCTTTCTCCTTAGGTTCTATAAGTTTTTCTCTGACTAAAGCTGTAGGTCAGATGGGGTTTTAGAAGCAAACGACATTGTCGGCCAACTCAAAAAAGTATAGCCAAAATGCCTAAATTAGGCAGGTTCCCCCAGTAAACGCTTGATATTGTGGTTCGTTAACTTGGCTAGGTGGTCTAGGTTATCGACCCCGTGCCGGTTGGCCATATGGATCACAATTCGAGCACAAACATCACTATCGGCTAGGGCATCGTGATGGTCAAACTCCTCGATACCGATGGCATAAGCTACCTGGTTCAACCGGTAGCTTTCTAGGTTGTATGTTTTTCGGGCCATAATCAGGCTACAGCCGTAGCGAAGATCAGGGAGAGGTGCATCAATCAGCGAAGCGCTTGCTTTCAGGACCCCCATGTCAAAGCCAGCATTATGAGCAATCAGGTCATCTCCAGAGATGAAGTTAACCATCTCAGCCAGAGCTTCCTCCCAACTAGGAGCATCTGCAACATCAGCAGGTTTAATGCCATGAATCTTGATGTTGCCGGTAGCAAACCAGTCGTGGGGATAAGGAGGTTGAATCAGAGTTGAAAAGGTATCAACTATCTTCCCCTCAGCTACCTTTACCAAGCCAACAGCGCAAGGACTAGCCGAAGACCCATTAGCAGTCTCAAAGTCGATGGCAGTGAAGTTAAGGGGCATGTCTAAACCCTATCCACTTGTGCCGACTAAATTGCTTCTTGGGAACTAAGCAAAACCTACTTGGAAGCTCAACTAGTATTTTGGTGAGAAGCAAATATCACGATTTTGGGGAACATCATGAAACTCTTACGCAGACTTGGTAAAGCGATTCGAGATTTTGTCTCCCCACCTACTTGGGAATCCATCACTGAGGAGCAGCGAGTGCAATTACTCTCCCTCAGTCGAAGACAACGCAAGCAATTAGCTCGAGAAGTTGCCAAGAGCGAAGTTCTTGACAATAACGCACTTCAGCTAAGTGATGGACACTTTCCAAGTGTTGACACCATCGGCACCGAGGGTACAGACGCAGGAGGCGCAATGGGAAATCTATTAGGGGATTGGCGAAGAGATCAAATTAGAGAAGCTATGCGTCAAGGGGAGCGCAACGATAGGTAAACTAGGGCAGTGGCCCTTACTATCGGTATCGTCGGACTTCCTAACGTCGGCAAATCAACTCTCTTCAATGCCCTAACCAAGAACAATGTCTTGGCGGCTAACTATCCGTTCGCAACCATCGAACCCAACATTGGTGTTGTGAACCTACCTGATGAGAGACTCAACAAGCTAGCTGAGATCTTCGGGTCAGAAAGACTGCTACCTGCACCTGTCTCCTTCGTAGACATCGCAGGTATCGTTCGTGGTGCATCTGTCGGTGAAGGTCTAGGTAACAAGTTTCTGGCTAACATCCGTGAAGCCGATGCTATTGCTCAGGTGGTTAGAGGCTTTGCAGATCCAGACGTTATTCACGTAGATGGCAAGGTTGATGCTGCCGGAGACATTGAAACCATCAACACCGAGTTGATCCTCGCCGACCTAGAAACTCTAGATAAAGCAAGAAACAGAATTGAAAAGGAAGTCAAAGGTAAAAAGCTAGAACCTTCAGTCCTAGCAACAGTTGACGAAGCACTGGCTTGGCTAAATAAAGGTAAGCCGCTATCTGTTTCCTCAATTGACATCACCGACATCAAAGAACTTGGCCTTCTAACTGCAAAGCCAATCCTCTACGTATTCAACGTTGATGAATCAGTGCTAGGTGATGCAGGTAAACGAAAATTACTTGCGGATCTTGTTGCCCCTGCCGAAGCTGTGTTCCTTGATGCCAAGGTTGAGAGTGAACTAATTGATCTCTCTGTTGAAGAAGCTAATGAACTACTGGCATCCCTAGGCCAGGATGAATCTGGTCTTGATCAGCTAGCTCGCATTGGTTTCAAGACACTTGGACTTCAGACCTATCTAACAGCTGGCCCTAAAGAAGCTAGAGCCTGGACTATTAAGCAGGGCTGGACAGCACCTCAGGCAGCCGGTGTCATTCACACTGATTTCCAAAGAGGTTTCATCAAAGCAGAGATCGTTTCCTTCGAAGATCTAATCGCAGCAGGTTCGATGAACGATGCAAAAGCTGCCGGTAAGGTCCGCATGGAAGGTAAAGATTACGTCATGCGTGATGGCGATGTGGTGGAGTTTAGGTTCAACGTCTAGCATTGACTTAATACCCCCTAGGGGTATCATTGAATCATGCGTGAAGACATCAAAAAGAGAGCATTACACAGAGCCAAGATTCTAGGCGGCCAGCTACGCGGACTTGAGAAGATGATCGAGTCCGAGGACTACTGTATGGAGATCATCACTCAGTCGCTAGCAATCCAAAAGTCACTAGGTTCTCTCAATAAGTTGCTGGTGGAGAATCACCTGACTACCCATGTCTCTCACATGATGCATTCGAGCAGTAAAAAAGAAAACGATCAAGCGGTCGAAGAAATGCTCAAAATTTTCGAAATAACTCAAAATCGACAGAGCAAGTAGGAGGTGTAAAGATGTCAGAAGAAAAGACCTGTAACTGTGGCGAGAGCTGCAACTGTTCAGCAAAGACAGAGGGAACAAGCTGCAACTGCTA
>JBEAMR010000016.1:0-5966 GCA_041165845.1 Actinomycetota bacterium
CCATTCTGCATCTTTTCTTGCGTGGGACAGTAATTCAGTTGTTGGAATAGACATAAGGATAAAAATACGACACGAAGAGCTGAAAACCCCGCGTATTTATCATTCTGTAATCGTTTTCATACAATCGTTATTTAGGAGTTCATTTGCTTGAAATGACCTTCAGTCAACGAGGATTGAGATTATGAGTAGCAAACTGGACAGCCTGCCAAGAGGTTTATGGCCGCATCACGATGGCTCAGAACTTTATGTTTCTAACCAAAACCCAAAGCTCGGGGACAAACTCAAGCTCAAAATCAGAATCCACAAAGACCTAGGAAAGGTGAAGGCTGTTCGCGTTCGATTCAGCGAATCAGGTGAAGCTTTCCCAACTCCCCCTGCCAAATTAGTTTCTTCGAATAATGGTTGGTCTTGGTATCAAGCAGAAATCACCATGCACAACCCATACATGAACTACCGGTTCTATATCGAGCTAACCGATGGTTCTAGCTACTGGCTAAACGCTCGAGGTCTATCTGATCTAGAACAACCAGATATAGAAGACTTCAGAATCAACACTTTCTCGTCAGCCCCTAAGTGGGGTAAAAGTGCTGTGATGTATCAGATATTCCCTGACCGTTTTGCAAGATCAAAACATGCCGACAAGCACAAGAGCCCTGAGTGGGCTAATGCAGCTAACTGGGGAGACAGAGTAATTGGTTCTGGCCCTGGCACCTCTGAGCAATTCTTTGGTGGAGACATTTACGGAATTACTGAACACCTAGATCACCTAAAAGATTTAGGTGTCACTCTGGTTTATCTAACTCCGGTATTCCCAGCTCGTTCTAATCACCGTTATGACGCAAGTTCATTTGATGAGGTTGATCCATTACTAGGTGGAGATAAAGCTCTAGTTGAGTTGGTCAAAGCAGCACATAAAAAAGGTTTGAAGGTTATCGGTGATCTGACCAGTAATCACTCAGGAGCAGCACACGAATGGTTCAAAGCTTCCTATAAGAAGCCAGGTGCTAAAGAATCTGAGTATTACTACTTCACTAACAAAAATAAGAATTATGACTCTTGGTTCGGTGTTCCATCTCTTCCTAAGTTCAACTGGAACTCTAAGAGTTTGAGAAAGAAGTTCATCACTGGTGAGAAGTCAATTGTTGCTAGATGGTTGAAACAGCCCTTCGGTATGGATGGTTGGCGTATCGATGTTTCAAACATGACTGGTCGTATCCGTGATGAGGATATGTATATGGAATTACAAATTCTTATTCGGGAATCCATGCACAAGATCAACAAAGACACCATCCTGCTTGGCGAATACACCGGTGACGCTGGTTACCAAATCCAAGGTGAAGGTTGGCACGGTGCGATGTCCTACTACAACTTCACTAAACCGGTTTGGCGTTGGTTCTATAACACTGAGAACAAAGCTGAAGCAGGTTTCCTAGGTCTTGGTAGAACCAAGATCTCAGGAGAGGAACTTGTTAAACAGCATTTGGATTTTGCAGCAGCGTTCCCTTGGCATGTTCGATTACACAACATGAACCCACTGGATACGCACGATATCCCTAGATTCAAAACCTTTGCGATTGCTGGCGCTCAGAAAGTTGCTGCTGGTATGCAGTTCACTTTCCCTGGTATGCCGGTTATCTGGGCTGGAGATGAGTTTGGTTTAGATGGTGGCAACGGTGAAGAATCTAGAACTCCAATTCCTTGGAATGATGAAAGACCAAACGATAAGAGCATGCTTGAGGTCTATAAAGCCTTAGCCAAGATCCGTAAATCAAACTCAGCGTTACACGATGGATCTATGAGATTCGTTTATGCCTCAGCTGAACTAATTGCCTACGTTCGTGAGAACAAGAAGCAGAGCATTCTGGTTGTTGTCTCCAGAGGAGAAGACCCAAAGGCTACTATTCCTCTTGATGCTGTCGCTGGAATAAGAGGGGCTAGGAACCTATTTGGCGGTGGCAAGCTCAAGGTGATTGGTAAGGAAGTGCTGCTTCCAAATGAGCCTTTGAGTGTCCACATCTGGGCTCTAGCTAGTACCAGTAGTGATGATTCAGTAGTAGTTATCGTCAGCTAAGGTTTGCGGCACTATGCCGGCAGGTGGTAATCTGCTCTAGTGCCTTGGCCGCTTTCTCGCCTAGGTCACGCCCCGATAGCTCAGTGGTAGAGCACTTCCATGGTAAGGAAGGGGTCGACAGTTCAATCCTGTCTCGGGGCTCTGCGGCGGGGTAGCTCAGGTGGTTAGAGCACACGACTCATAATCGTGGTGTCGCGGGTTCAAGTCCCGCCTCCGCTACCAGTTGCCCTAAGACATCAAAAACCTGCGAAACTTAGTCAGTGGTAAATCCAAACGTCCAGGGTAAGAAATATCCTGAAACAGCACCTTATCTAGTCGGTCGCGAGAAGATTCGTGAATTCGCTAACGCTGTCTTCTCAACTAACCCAATCAATCACGATGTCTTTGCAGCTCAAGCAGCTGGATACACAGATGTGGTTGCTCCGCCAACCTTTGCTGTTCTTATTCAAGAGCGTTCACTGCACACAGTCCTTGCTGACCCTGAAGCTGATATCGATTTCTCTAGAGTTGTCCACGGTGATCAGAGATTCATTCACGTCAGACCAATCGTTGCCGGTGATGAACTAACTTCAGTTTTAGAGGTTGCCTCCGTCAAGTCTCTTGGTGCTCACTCAATGATTACTTTCAACACCGAAGTATTTGATGCAGGGAAAAATCTTGTTGTCACAGCAATCAGCACGTTGGTAGTTAGGGGAGGCGAATGAGTCACATCGATATTCTTTCTCTAGAAGTCGGCCAAGAAGTTGGTTCAGATTCTTTCACCTTTACTAGAGATTCTCTGGTGAAGTATGCGGGAGCTTCCGGAGATTTCAATCCAATTCACTATCGTGATGACTTTGCTAAATCTGTTGGTTTGGACGGAGTCCTTGCTCACGGAATGTTGACCATGGGAACAGCAGTTCAGGTTGTTGTGAACTGGGTTGGTGATGCTGGAAAAGTTATTGACTACGGAGTTAGATTCACTAAGCCTGTTTTTGTTGATGCAAACGAAGGTGCGGTAGTCACAGTGGTTGCCAAGATTGGCGCTATTGATCTTGAAGCTAAAACTGTTCGAGTGGATATCACCTGTGTTTCTAATGAAGTTGCTGTTCTAGGTAAAGCTCAAGCTGTAGTGAAGTTATGAGCCAGGCGCTAAGTTCACTCACAACTATTCGTGTTGGTGGAACACCTGCGGATATTCTTGTTGCTAACTCGAGAGATGAACTTATAAGCATCGCTAAAAATGTTTGGGCTAAGACGGATAACTGGTTGGTTCTCGGTGGCGGATCCAATGTTGTTATTGCAGATGATGTTTCTGATTTAGAAGTCATCTTGGTTAGAAACGTAGGCATTGAGCACCTAGGTCAAGGGTTAGTTCGTGTTCAAGCAGGTGAGAACTGGAGTGACTTTGTAATTCACGCTTGTAAGAACGGTTGGGGCGGAGTTGAATCTCTAGCTGGGATTCCAGGCACTGTTGGTGCTGCACCAATACAAAACATCGGTGCATACCAACAGGAGCTCTCTCTAACTTTCAAACAACTCGAGTTTTTGGATTTTGAAACCGGTGAACTAGAGATTCTCTCTAAAGAAGACTGCAACTTCGGATACCGAGACAGTATTTTCAAGCAAGGTAAGAAGGGAATCGTTACCTGGGTTGAATTCCAGTTCTTTGTCGATCTACCTGCTGGTTCAACTGCACTGATGCAATCGAGAGCAGAAGAGGTGCTTGCTCTTCGAGCAAGCAAGGGAATGGTTCTGAATGATTCAGATCATGACACTTGGTCTTGTGGTTCTTTCTTTACTAACCCAATCGTTAGTGAATCATTCGCTAGAACCTTGCCACTGGACGCACCGCAGTGGCCAACTGTTGAAGATGACGGCAGGACTGTAAAGCTCAGTGCTGCCTGGTTGATTGAACAAGCAGGTGTTCACAAGGGTTTCTCACTGCCTAGATCACAAGCAGCTATTTCTTCAAAGCATGCTCTAGCTATCACTAACAGAGGAACTGCAACTGCTAATGAAGTCGCTGAGTTAGCCAGATATGTTCAGCTGCAGGTTTCTAACAAGTTTGGAATTACTTTGGTTCCAGAACCTAACCTGATTGGTTTCTAACCAAGCCTTCCAACAGCAAGGTTTATTGCCAGTGAGAACATCACCGCGGCGATAAAGATGTCTAGTATCTTCCAGAACAGCGGCTTTGCCATTAGAACCGCCATCTTCGATGCAGCTAACCCCAAACTGAAGAACCAGACGAAGCTAGCGATTACTGCTCCAAGAGCAAAGAACCATCTGCTATCACCGAAGTGATTTGCAACTCCACCAACCAAAATCACTGTGTCTAGGTAGACGTGAGGGTTTAGGAAAGTGAATCCGAGGGTGAGCAAGACCGTTTTCTTTAGTGAGACTTGTGAATCTTCTGACGCGGTCAGTGCATTGGTCTTTAGAGCTTTTCTGACTGAGGTTGCACCGAACCAGGTTAGGTAACCAACTCCAAGCCAACGCATAATCTCTAGGAGATTGGGAACGGCTTGGATAAGTGCACCTAAACCAAAAGTTCCAAGAGCAATAAGTAGTGCATCGCTTAGAGCACAGATGGTGACTATTAGGTATACGTATTGCCTAGTTAGACCTTGTCTAAGAATGAAAGCATTTTGAGCACCGATGGCCACGATTAGTGAAAATCCAGTTAGAAAGCCAGGCAATATTGCGTTCACAAGTAATCACCATACTCCTTAGAACTAATGGGTTCGGTAGGCTGAAACCATGAACGAGTTCCCAAGAATTTCTCACCGTATCGGTTCGATTGCAGAATCAGCAACCCTGAAGGTTGATAGCAAAGCTAAAGCACTGCAAGCTGCCGGCAAGCCAGTGATTTCCTTTGCAGCCGGTGAGCCTGATTTCCCAACTCCAGCACACATTGTTGAGGCTGCGGTTCTAGCGGCACGGGACCCTAAAAACCACCGATACACTCCAGCAGTTGGTCTTCCTGAACTTAGAGAAGCCATTGCTCACAAGACCAAGATTGATTCAGGAACTGAAGTGACAGCAGCCCAGGTTGTGGTTACCAATGGTGGTAAGCAGGCTGTTTATCAAGCCTTTGCAACTTTGCTAGATCCAGGCGATGAAGTCTTGGTGCCAACTCCATTCTGGACAACATACCCTGAAGCTATTCACCTAGCCGGCGGCGTTCCAGTTGAAATTTTCTCAGGTAGCGATCAGAACTACTTAGTGACAGTCGACCAGCTAGAAGCAGCAAGAACCCCAAGAACTAAAGTTCTCCTATATGTTTCACCTTCTAACCCAACTGGTTCAGTTCATTCAAGAGACGAAGTTGAGGCAATTGGTAAGTGGGCTTACGAACATGGTCTTTGGGTTATCACTGATGAGATTTATCAGAACCTCACATACGACGGTCTAAAGGCTTATTCAATTACTGAAGTAGTTCCTGAACTAATTGATAGAACCATCATGGTCAACGGTGTTGCAAAGAGTTATGCAATGACCGGTTGGCGTTTGGGATGGATGGCAGGTCCACTAGATGCAATGAAAGCAGCAGCTAACCTTCAGTCACATCTTTCATCCAACGTTTCTAACATCAGCCAGAGAGCAGCTATTGCAGCTCTTACTGGTCCACAGGATGAAGTTATTGCAATGCGTGATGCCTTCAACAGAAGGAGAATCCTTGCTGTTGATGAACTAAACAAGATTCCTGGTTGGGTAGCCCCAACACCTCAAGGTGCTTTCTATGTTTACTCTGATGTCACTGGATTACTTGGTAAAGAGTGGGGTGGAGTAAAGATCAACACCAGCTTGGAACTTTGTGATTACATGCTCGATGCAGCAGAAGTTGCTCTAGTGCCAGGAGAAGCATTCGGTCCTTCAGGTTACGTAAGACTTTCTTACGCACTGGGAGATG
>JBEAMR010000017.1:0-15855 GCA_041165845.1 Actinomycetota bacterium
GGCTTACCTAGTCCGTCTAGCACGACGAAGCGTAAGATTCCGCCACGACTCTTCTTATCCACCTGCATTCCAGTGAAAAGAGGCTCCCAGCGTTCTGCAGGGTAAGAAGTTGGTAACTGAAGAAGACTAAGAATGCTGCTGTGTCTATCTGCTGTCGCATCATCTAACCGGCCGGCAAGTCTTCCTAGTTCAGCTGCGAAGACAAGCCCTACTGAAACAGCATGCCCATGTTTCCATTTGTAATGCTCAACTAGCTCAATTGAGTGCCCAAGAGTGTGTCCATAGTTAAGGATTTCTCTTCTAGAACTCTCCTTGAAATCAGAGGCAACTACTTCTGTTTTGATAGCAATCGAACGCCTTACAAGTTCCGCGAATCTTTCTGACTTAGTGTCACGAGCATCGTCAACATCATCTTCGATTAGTTCCAGAATGTGTGGATCAGAAATGAAACCGTATTTGACGATCTCACCGAAGCCGGAGATTAGTTCAATCTTTGGCAACGACTCAAGTGAATCTAAATCAACAATCACTGCCCTTGGTTCATGGAAAGCACCAACGAGGTTCTTACCCTCTAAAGTATTGATACCAGTCTTGCCACCGATAGCAGCGTCCACCATCGCCAATAGTGTGGTTGGAATATGCACTACCGCGATCCCTCGCAACCAGGTTGCAGCAATGAACCCAGCTAAATCTGTAGTTGCTCCCCCACCTAAACCGATGACAGCATCAGAACGGGAGAACTCGGCTTGACCTAGGTAAGACCAAGCCGCACCGAGCCACTGATCAGTTTTTGCCGATTCCCCATCGGCAACTGGGAAAAGCCAAACCTCTCTGCTGGTCTCTCTTAGGGTCTCCGCGATAGCTGCAGCACTTGTTTCAAGCGCTTCTGGGTATACGATCAGAACCTTCTTTACCGCAGACCCTAGGGCTTCAGAGACCTGTCCCAACAGGCCACGGCCAAAGTATATGTCATAGCCTGGTGAGCCGTCAGCTCTGATTACTTCGTGATTCATAGTTCCTCAAGTTTCGTGCAAATTTCTGTGATTGTCTTAGATAAACTCGCCGCGGAGCAATCGATTTCGAAGTCGCATAAACGCTCATACAAGGGCTTGCGCTCTTCATATATTCTCTTCCAGTCACCGATTCCGTTTTCGAGAAGAGGTCTACTGCCATTAGACAAGCGGGATTTCATGTGAAGACCATTCGTTGAAAGATATATGACTACGGCCCCTTCGATTGCACGCTGGGTCTTACCACTAAGGACAGCGCCACCACCGGTTGCAATAACCTGTTGAAACTTCATTGCATCTGCGACTGCTATCTCTTCATAACTTCTAAAGGCGCGTTCACCCTTGTCTTTGAATATCTCAGGGATAGGACCGTGCTTTTCGATAATCATTAGATCTGTATCAGCGAATGGGAGACCCAATTTTCTTGCTAGTTTTTTACCAATTGTTGACTTACCAACCCCCATTGGGCCGATAAGGACAATTGGCTTCTGATCCATTTGTCGTTATCGCGCGATGTTTGAGCGCAAGGTATCTGGAATGCTCTCTAAGTATGAGTTCATGTTGCGAAGAGTTTCCTTAACGGAATCTCCACCGAACTTCTCAAGAACTGCATTAGCAATAGTTAAAGCAACCATTGCCTCGGCAACAACTCCAGCTGCAGGAACAGCACAGACATCTGACCTTTGGTGGTGTGCCTTAGCTTCTTCGCCGGTTGCAACATCGATGGTCTTCAGGGCTCTTGGCACAGTCGAGATTGGTTTCATGGCTGCACGTACACGGATGATCTCACCGTTACTCATACCACCTTCAATTCCACCAGCACGGTCGGTTAATCTCTCAACCAAACCGCTCTCAGCAACAGCAATTTCGTCATGAGCTTCTGAGCCACGTCTACGAGCAGTTTCGAAGCCGTCGCCAACCTCAACACCTTTGATGGCCTGGATTCCCATAAGTGCGCCAGCTAGCTGACTGTCTAGTCTTCTGTCCCAGTGCACGAATGATCCAACACCTGGTGGCATTCCATAAACCAAAACCTCAACAACGCCACCAAGGGTGTCACCATCTTTATGTGCAGCATCAACTTCAGCAATCATATCTGCACTGAGTTGAGCATTGAATGCTCTTAGCGGATCTTCGTCAATACGCTCAACATCTTCTGGTCTAGGTAACGCGATGTCCGCTGGGGCTGAAACTTTGCCAATAGCAACGGTGTGAGTAACAAGTTTGATTCCTAGCTCTCTAAGGAATGCGGATGCCACTTGACCAAGAGCAACTCTCGCTGCTGTTTCACGAGCCGAAGCACGCTCTAGTACTGGCCTACTGTCCAGGAAGCCATACTTCTGCATTCCTGTGAAATCTGCATGGCCTGGTCTTGGGCGGGTTAGAGCTTCTGCTCGGGCACCGGTAAGTTCTGATTCATCAACAGGGTCGGCAGACATAACCTGTGACCACTTAGGCCATTCGGTGTTTGCGATGTTGATCGCAACTGGACCACCCATGGTTAGACCGTGTCGAACACCACCCGTAATGGTGGCTTGGTCTTGCTCGAGCTTCATGCGAGCGCCTCGCCCATAGCCAAGTCTTCTTCTAGCTAGAGCACCCTGAATGTCTTCTGTAGTGAGTTCAACCCCAGCAGGAAGCCCTTCGAGGACAGCGGTCAGTAGTGGACCATGTGATTCACCTGCGGTTAGCCAACGTAACATTTGACTATTCTCGCACATCTCAAGCGCTATTACTAAAGAGCCTGTCTCATAACTTCAGCCAATGCTGCCTCATTAATGTCGTTGACATCAATGTCCAGCTCCACGAATAGCTTGACCTGCTGGACTGCTTGCCAAATCAACATTTCGGTCCCGGCAATCAAATGGCTACTCAAGAATTGATTATTGAAATCAGAATCTGTGGTTGAATACCCCGCTGATAGAAGGAAGCCTGTCTGGTTATGGGTGATACTGAGTGAGTTAGCGGTTCCAGCAGGCAGGGTGTTGATCGTGAGGTCGAAGCCCCCTCTGAAATCAGCCAAGCTGCTTGATCCGAAGGAAACCTCATCCCCAGACAGTAGCTCGTTAAGAGAAGCAGCTTTCTCTGTGTCTCGTGCAAAGACTGTGATGTTCGTCACTCCTACAATCCCTAACGAAGCAACTACTGCTGATCTTGCAGTTGCTCCAGAGCCTAGGATTGCGACGCTCTTGACCGGATTCCGAATAACGCTCTTGACAGCCATCTGAATACCGTAGACGTCTGTGTTGTATCCAGAGAAGTTCGCTTCACTTCTAACAAGCGTGTTGCAAACTCCTGTACCAAGAAAATCTGAATTAGTTGCAAATGCCGCAGCTTCAAATTTCAGAGGCATAGTGACCGAGAAGCCTGAGTACGTCGCTCCACTCTCATTGATGAACTTTTCTAGAGACCCCGCTGCAACCTGAATAGCTTCGTAGGAGTAATCAAGCTTCAAATGCTTGTATGCAGCAGAGTGAATCTTTGGGCTAAGGCTGTGTGAGATCGGATCTCCTAGAACAGCAAATGACTTCTTACTCATCCCAACCTGGATTCTCAGCCATCCACCTATCCCACTTCACAATTCCAGCTTGGTGCTCGGCGTACGTATTGCTGAAGATGGTCTCACCTGTCTCCAAGTTCCAAGTTACGAAATACAACCAGGACCCGTCAACTGGGTTTAATGTGGCATCTAGAGCCAGTGAGCCTGGTGCAGCGATAGGTCCAATCGGTAAGCCGGCGTACTTATAGGTGTTGTATGGATTGTCGTCGTTGAGAATTCTGTTGGTAACGATGATTGAGAACTCACCCACTCCATATGAGGCTGTTGCACAGGACTGCAATGCCATGTTGATGTCCAACCGGTTCCTGAATACTCGGGAAACCTTGTAGAAGTCATCAGTCAACCTAGCTTCACGCTGAACGATTGAGGCGAAGGTAAGAGTCTTGTGCCAATCTTTCTTCGCAACACCAAAGCGCTCTAGTTCTTGCTTCATACGATTCACCATGATTTTCAGAATGCCATTGGCATTCAATGACTTATCAAAAGAGTATGTTGCCGGGAAAAGGTAGCCCTCAAGCGATGGAGCAGCCTTTGGCAGATCGAACTGCACAAGGTCTTCAGCTTCAGCCTCGAACTTTGCAACACTAATGCCGGTTACCTTAGAGAGTCTCCCGATGATGTCTTTGACCCGCCAACCTTCAGGAATAGTTACCTTGTTGGTTTGCATGTTTGTTGGGTTAGTAAGCAACTCAATTGCTTTGTTGCTACTGATTTGAAGAGGTATCGAATATGTGCCAGGGAAGAATGTTGGGTTAGCCGCGATTATGTGACGCAATGTAGTTGCGTAATCCTTAGTTACACCCTGTTCGGCTAGATGCCTTGCGACGATTTCACCTGTGTCACCTTTGGCGACTGTGAATTCTGTTGAGCCATTACCTTCACCACTGAACTCTTCTTCTGAGAAGGTATCGATGAACCCGCGGATCGAAGAACGGTTTACGTATCCGACTCCGGCTACGAGACCACCGACTAGAACAAGAGCAAGCAGTAGCTTTGCTAGCTTAGGCTTTTTGGGAGATGTAGATGAACTCTGAAACTGGTCAGTCATTCTTTTCT
Source organism: Actinomycetota bacterium (assembly GCA_041165845.1). GTDB lineage: Bacteria > Actinomycetota > Actinomycetes > Actinomycetales > Microbacteriaceae > Rhodoluna. The sequence goes on from JBEAMR010000017.1 coordinate 4,627, forward strand.
CTCCAATCCTCCAGAGAGATGCCTGGAGCAGTATTGCTATTTGCTTCTATTTGAAAAGCGTATTCCAGGATTGCGACTGCGGCCATCTGATCAATTGTGCTTCTAGCGTCTTTCTGGGACTTTCCCAGACTTCTAAGTTGCTGGTTCGCTAGTGATGTCGTAAGTCTCTCGTCAATAAGGCGAACAGGAATAGATGTTGAGTTTGCTATTTGGCTTGCTACACGGATGGCATCATCGGTGGATGAGGTCATCTCCCCCTCCATGTTGATGGGTAAGCCAACGTAGATTTCGAGAAGTCCTTCGAAGTCTTCAACAGAACTTTGAAGTGCTTCGATACTGTCGATTAGATCTTCTCTGGCAATTGTTGTCAGAGGCGAGGCAAGAATGCCGTGGAAGTCTGAGATAGCAAAGCCGACTCGAACCTTGCCGACATCTATTGCCAATCTTCGGCCACTGCGCAAGGACTAGCTCAGGCTCTCAACGATTGCCTTGATGGCATTAGGAATCTCCGCTGCGTTAGCTCCGCCGCCCTGTGCGATGTCAGACTTACCTCCACCGCCACCACCAAGTATCTGGCTTGCGGTCTTTACAAGTTCCCCAGCTTTAACGCCACTTGCCTGCGCAAGTTCGTTGGCAACTACCACAACAGCAGGCTTTGAATCAACTACACCGAAGATAGCGATGACTGTTGCGCTTGCGTTTGAGTTGTCTCTGACCTTGATTGCTAGGTCCCGAAGAGATTCAACGCTTGAAACCTGGTCTACTGTTGCACTAATCAAAGTTGCTTTGGCGAGTTCTTTGCCTGAGGCGAGTAGTTCAGGAACTCGAGAACTCAATGCAGCGCTTTGGAATGCAGCTAGTTCTTTTTGTGTGTCCTTGAGTTCCTGGAGGAACTGCGCAATACGCTCTGGTGCGTTAGCAGGGTTAGTCTTCAGTGCCTCTGCTATTGCTTGTAGCTGTAGGCGGTCTCGGTTGAATGAGGAGATTGCGTCTAAGCCAACCAGAGCTTCAAGTCTTCTTGAACCTGATCCAACTGAAGATTCATTGGTAATTGAAACCAAACCAATCTGTGAGCTTCTAGCGACGTGGGTTCCACCACAGAGTTCTCTAGACCAAGGCCCTCCGATTTGGACTACGCGCACGCTCTCGTCATATGTTTCACCAAAGAGTGCAACTGCTCCCCATGTCTTGGCTTCAGGAAGCGACATGAATTGAGCACTAACTGCGAGATCAGATCTGATAGCGATGTTGCTTATCTCTTCAATCTCTGAACGGGTTTCATAAGAGAGAGGTGAGTTCCAAGAGAAGTCAAGTCGCAGGTAACCAGGCTTGTTGTATGAACCTGACTGCAAAGCTGTTGGGCCTAATACTTGTCTAAGAGCGGCGTGGACGACGTGAGTGCCTGAGTGTGACTGAGCTGCACCAAGACGCCAATTAGCGTCAACGTTTGTGCGAACAATGTTCTCAAGCTCAACTCCTCCTGATTTAACATGAACCTTGTGAGATACCAAACCCTTAACAGGCTTCTGAACATCTAATACCTCAAGTTCGAAACCTTTGCCGAGAATCAAACCAGCATCAGCAGCCTGACCTCCGGATTCAGCGTAGAAACTTGTTTCATCAAGAATTACCTCGACAATAGAACCAGCCTCAGCTTTAGAGACTGAGTTTCCGTCTTGAATAATTCCTAGTACTTTACCTTCGGCTTCGAGTGACTCGTAGCCAGCGAATCTTGTGAGCCCTAGAGTTCTAAACTCTCCATAGACACTGAGGTCTGTAGCGCCAGACTTCTTGAGCTTGGCATCAGCTTTTGCTCTAGTTTTTTGCTCGAGCATCAGTGCAGTAAATGAATCACGATCAACAGACAAACCGGACTCTTCCGCAATTTCAACTGTCAGATCAATTGGAAAACCAAATGTGTCATGAAGCAAGAATGAAGTTGCTCCGTCAATTTCACTCTTACCAGAAATCTTCGCGGTTTCGATCGCCGCATCAAGTACTGATGTTCCAGAAACTAGTGTTCTGAGGAATGCTTCTTCCTCTGCTCTAACAGTGGCATCAATTCTTGAGTACTGCTCTTCGAGATCTGGGTATGCATCAACCATCGCGTTCTTGGAAGTTAGGAATAGCTTTGCGAATACTGGTTCGTTGACTCCTAAAAGTCTCATTGCTCTAACAGTTCTTCGAAGTAGTCTTCTCAGCACGTATCCTCGGCCATCGTTACCAGGGCTTACACCATCAGAGATAAGCATCAAAGCACTTCGGACGTGGTCTGCAACAACTCTTAGACGAACGTCGTCGTTCTCGTCTGCGCCATAGGTTTTGCCCGCTAGTTCAGCTGCCAGGTCTAGAACTGGGCGAACCTGGTCGATTTCGTAAAGGTTTTCAACACCTTGCATGAGGAATGCAACGCGCTCTAAACCCATACCTGTATCGATGTTCTTCTTTGGTAATTCGCCAAGAATCTCGAAGTTCTCTTTGCCACCACCTTGACCACGTTCATACTGCATGAACACAAGGTTCCAGATCTCGATGTATCGGTCTTCGTCGGCTTCAGGTCCACCTTCAATACCGTAGGAAGGTCCTCGGTCGTAGTAAATCTCGCTACAGGGTCCAGCTGGTCCAGGTTGACCTGTTGACCAGTAGTTATCCTTCATTCCACGCTTCTGGATTCTCTCCAGCGGGATGTCAGCAACTTCTCTCCAGATACCGATTGACTCTTCATCATCTTGGAAAACGGTTACCCAGAGAAGTTCTTTATCAAGTCCTAGACCACCTGCTTCTGTTGATGAAGTCAGGAACTCCCAAGCGAAGGCGATTGCTTCCTTCTTAAAGTAATCGCCAAATGAAAAGTTTCCATTCATCTGGAAGAAGGTTCCGTGACGAGTTGTCTTACCAACTTCTTCGATGTCTAGAGTTCTAACACACTTCTGGACGCTGGTAGCTCTTGCGTAAGGTGCAGGAATGAGGCCAGTCATGTATGGAATGAATGGAACCATCCCAGCGACGGTGAACAGCAGTGATGGGTCCTCGCTGATAAGCGAAGCGCTTGGAACTACGACGTGATCTTTACTCTCAAAGAACTTGAGCCAGCGTCTTTGTATTTCTGCTGTCTTCAATCTCTACCTCGTACGTTTAGTTGTGGTGGCTGGCTTCTTTGTTGTTCTAGCTGAAGGCTTCTTTGCTGTTGTTGCCTTAGCTTCTTGCTCTCGGTATCCAGCGCCAACTGCATTAGCGAAGTTCTTAATTTTGTCCGCCGCATCCTGAAGGGTCTTTTTAGTTTCAGGATTAGATTCGATTTGCTTGGAGATAAAAACGCCAAGCGCGATTCCAGCAATGAGGACAGTGGACTTGCGCATTGAATTACTTCTTCTTGCCTAGAAGACCTGAAACACCACGAATGATTTCGCCGACTCTTAATAGCGGGCCACCAATTGTGTCTGTGAGGGTTGAAATCAAACTTGAAAGGTTAGTTGTCGTTTCAACCACGCTGTCAGTGATGACATCGATTTTCTCAAGCTGTTTGTTAGTTGAAGCAGTCGCTTCGGTTAGTTCGTCTAAAAGAGGAACTAGGCTATCGCCTGTTTCACGAATGGTTGCAGATGCAACGTCAATCAGTTTGGCCAGCTTTAGGAGCGCGATAACAATTGCTGCTACCAGAACTACGAATGCACCAGCACAAATTAGAGACGCTAGATCTGCACCATTCATGAACAAAGCCTTATCTGCTAGCGAGCAGCGTAGTACTCAACCACAAGCTGAACTTCACATGTGATTGGGACTTCGGCACGCTTAGGGCGACGAACTAGAGTTGCCTGAAGCTTGTCTAGCTCAACGCTTAGGTAACCAGGAACTGGAGGTAGAACATCAACGTGCCCTCCTGCTGCAGCAACCTGGAAAGGTTCAGTTGATTCACTCTTCTCGTGAACGTGAATCATCTGACCAACCTTCACACGAGCTGATGGGCGGTCAACTCTTAGACCATCAACCAAGATATGACGGTGAACAACCATCTGACGAGCCTGAGCCATTGTTCTAGCGAAACCGGAACGTAGCACTAGAGCGTCGAGACGCATTTCTAGAAGCTCTACTAGGTTTTCACCAGTTAGACCCTCCTGACGCTTTGCATCGTTGAAAGTCTTGCGAAGCTGTGCTTCACGGATACCGTACTGTGCGCGTAGACGCTGCTTCTCACGAAGACGAACGGCGAAGTCGCTGTCTGCCTTACGCTTGGTGCGACCGTGCTGACCAGGAGCGTATGGACGCTTCTCTAGGTACTTTGCTGCTTTTGGAGTTAGGGCAATACCCAATGCGCGCGACAAACGGGTCTTGCTTCTTGTTCGTGTGGTTTTAGACACGTATTCCTTTCGGGAAATGTATAGGTTTACTAAAAGTTTTGTGCCTGGTGGACCTTGGCTAAATAAGATTCACTCACCGGTTGAACAACTCGCAGCCATGCGTTGTTCAGGTCGGCAACCTCTAAATCTTAGCAGTTCAGGCTAAAACTAACCAAGGGTTATGGCTTGCGCCTAAGAAAAGGCAAAATGCGGCTGATTCGTTCGATGAGCGTATTTTCAAAGCCAATTGCCTTAGGCATGTAGTACTTCCTCGAAGCAACTTCTGGGACATACTCCTGAGCGGATATGCCAGATTCCATGTCATGTGGGTACTCGTAACCAGGGTCCTTTCCCAGTGCAGCGGACCTTAGATGCCTTGGCACTGCAGGGCTAAGCCCACCTTCAACATCAGCTATTGCAGAGTTTATGGCTTCGTACGCGCGGTTGGACTTCGGTGCCAGAGCTAGGTAGATTGTGGTGGATGCTAAAGGAATACGCCCTTCTGGCATGCCTATCTGGGCAACTACCTGCATGGTTGCATTAGCTATTACAAGGGCGTTTGGGTCAGCTAGTCCAATGTCTTCAGAAGCCAGGATCACTAGCCTTCTGGCGATGAATCTAGGGTCTTCTCCCCCAACAATCATCCTCGAAAGCCAATGAAGTGCTGCATCCGGGTCGGAACCCCTGACTGACTTGATAAACGCGCTAATGATGTCATAGTGCTGATCACCAGTGGCGTCATACCTATTCAGGGCTCTGTTCAAGCTTGCTGCAACATCATCTGCCTTGATTTCATCAAGCTGTGCTCTGATCACCCGATTGGCTGAAGTTTCGAGGACTGTGAGAGCTTTGCGGGCATCCCCTCCAGACTGACGGGCAATTAGTTGAAGCACTTCTTCTGATGCTTGAACCTTGCCATCTAAGCCTCTTTCACTTACGAGCGCTGCCTTCAGAAGCGAGACTAGGTCCTCATCGTTTAGGTTAACGAGTTCGATTACGGCAGCCCTGGAAAGAATCGCTGAGGTTAGTGCAAAGCTCGGATTCTCGGTGGTAGCGCCGATAAGAACCACCTCTCCGTCTTCGACCGCCTTTAGCAGAGATTCCTGTTGAACCTTTGAGAACCTGTGAATCTCATCGACGAAGACAATTGCAGCATCTCTACCGGATTGTATGTCTGCAACAGAAGTTTGCATGGCCGAGCGTAAATCAGCAATTGAGGCGTTTATAGCGGAGATTTCTATGAATCTGCGCTGGTTCGAGTTTGCTAAAAGCCTCGCCAGCGTGGTTTTACCGGTGCCAGGTGGCCCATAGAAGATCATTGAAGGGATGGCTTGGTATTCAGCTTTAGGGTCCAGGTATTGCGCGAGAACTCCTGAACTCCCAAGCACCTTCGATTGGCCCACGAACTCCCCTAGATTCCTCGGACGCATTCTTGCCGCGAGAGGCATCCCAATGGGAAAATCAAATAGGTCGTCGGTATCCACTATTCAAGGCTAAACCACTTCGCCACTGCTCTAAAATCAAACAGGACACAATTTAACGGAGGCAAAATTGGCTAAGACCACCAAAAGCTCATTAGACGCTGCAAAAAAGAGTTTGCAAAGCTTTGAGGCTAAGCAAAACATTCAAGATCACAGGGTAAAGGTTAGAGCGCGCGATAACCGTTTGGCTTTGATTGCAACTGCTGCGGTAATTCTCTTCGCCTCAGCTTCGCAGTTTGTTTATTTCAACTTCGGTCCTGGTGTTCCGCTTACCGCTTGTATTAATTTTTCTCAGACCCCGATTCCTTCTATCAGTGGAGAGAAAGCACCAATCCAGATTCCAGATGCAGCAATCTCTGAGTGTCGCGATTGGACTGGCTCGATTACCATCAACAAAGCAAATCTCGGAGTCACACTTCACGGTAATGAAGCACCTCAGGCAGTTGCTAACTTCGTGCAATTAGCAAACATTGATGGTTTCTACAATGGAATCTCTTGTCACCGCCTTACAACATCCGGAATATTCGTTCTGCAATGTGGCGATCCGGCAGGTGACGGATCGGGAGGGCCTGGTTACTCGTTCGGTCCTTTAGAAAATACCCCTGAATCAGTAGGTGGTTCGGCTCCAACATATAAAAAAGGTTTGCTAGCGATGGCACGACAGAGTAACAGCGCGAACACAATGGGAAGTCAGTTCTTTATTGTTTACGCAGACTCACAGATTCCTAACGACGCTGCAGGCGGGTACACAGTGTTTGGTGAAATCACATCTGGTTTGGCCGGTCTTGACCCAATTATCAAGGCTGGAACCAAAGATGGTTCCGGTGATGGAACACCAAAGGTTAAGACAAACATTTCCACCATTACACTCAAATAGAGAACAGCGAATAGGGAGCATTAAGTGTCAACACTCGAAATAAGTTTCGGAAGAGTCGATGAAGTAGGGAACGTCTACGTCACCGACGCAGGTGTCGAACGTCTTATCGGTTCCCAGCCGGCTATGTCCATTGAAGAAGCTGTAGCTTTATATTCAAAGCGTTTTCAAGATCTAGCCGACAACGTGAGAATTCTTGAACAGCGAGCTAAGGCTAAGGCGGACCCTAAGTCGATTGCAAAGTCTGCTGACAAACTTATCGCCGATCTAGCCTCTCCTGCTGCTCTTGGCGACTTAGAAGCTCTCCGCGTTCGAGTGGCAGCTGTCAAGGATTCTCTTGGTGAAGCTCTTGCCGAGGCTGCCGCAAAGCACGCCGAAGCTGTTGCAGCTGCTGTCTTAGTTCGTGAAGCGATTGTTCTCGAGGCAGAGAAGATTTCTGCTCAAGACCCGCAAAAAATTAACTACAAAAACTCAACAGCCAAGATGACTGAACTTTTCACAGCATGGCAAGAGAACCAGAAATCTTCTGTAAAGATTCCTAAAGCTAAGGCAGATGAACTCTGGCAGAGGTTCTCAAAAGCTAGAAACTCATTCGATGCGCACAAACGTTCATATTTCGCCGCTGCGGACCAGGCAGCGAAAGCTGGTAAGCAGGCGAAGCTTGACCTCGTAACCAAAGCAGAGGCATTAGTTGCAAAGGGTGCAGAAGCTTCCGCAGAATACAGGGAGCTACTAGCTGCATGGAAGGCTCTGCCTAAAACCAAGCTAAAGACTGACGACGCACACTGGGCAAGATTCAAGGCTGCTGGAGACGCAATCTATGCCGCCCGCAGCGAGAAACTAGCGGCCGATGACATTGCATTCAGTGCCAACCTTGAGGCAAAGCTTGCGCTACTCACCGAAGCGGAGGCGATCGTCGTTGAAGGTAACCTTGAGGCTGCAAAAGCGGCTATGAAGTCAATCAATGCTCGTTGGGAGAAAGCCGGCAAAGTACCACGCGATCAAATGCGTTCAACTGAAGAGAGACTAAAAGCCGTTGAATCAAAGATTAAGCGCGTTGAAGATGAACTGTGGCGCAAGAGCGATCCTGCAACTATTGATAGAACTAACTCTGTACGCACTCAGCTTGAAGCCGGTATCGCGAAGTTAGAGGCTGAGTTAGAGGCTGCCAAGTCGAGTGGAGATAACGCCAAGATTTCGAAAGCACAGGAAGCTCTCGACACCAAGAAGGCTTGGTTAGAAGTTGTGATAGCAAACAGCTAAGTATTGCTTACGCGGTACACGTCGTAGACGTTGTCGATCCTTCTAACAGCATTCAGTAGCGAGTCCAGAGCGGCTGGGTTGCTCATCTCAAAAACAAAGCGACTGAGAGCCACTCTGTCAGCGCGGGTTGACACCGTGGCCGAGAGAATGTTGACGTGGTGCTCGCTTAGCACTCTGGTTACATCACTCAGTAGTCCACCGCGGTCAAGAGCTTCAATTTGAATTTGTACTAAGAACAACGACTTAGCTGAGTTGTCCCAACTAACTTCGATAAGCCTTTCCGACTGTTCCCTCAAATCATCAGCATTCTTGCAATCACTTCGGTGAACTGAAACGCCGTTTGCTCTTGTGATGAATCCTAGGATGTCGTCACCTGGCACAGGTGTGCAGCAACGTGCGAGTTTGACCATTACATCAGCGTCCCCGCGGACAAGTATTCCCGAATCCCCTGTTCTAGTTTTTGTGGCTGGCCTGTTAGGAAGTTCGAATACCGGCTCTTCGGCATCTTCGTCCGCTGAAAGCGCGGCTGCCATCTTCTCAACAACTGATTGTGCAGACAAGTGGTTATCGCCTATGGCGGCGTAGAGGTCTGATGGCTCTGCATATCGAAGGTCACTTGTGATTTTGAGAAGACTATCTGTCGCAAGCGCTCTTTGTATCGGTAGGTTTTGCTTTCGAAGAGCCTTTGCCAGTAAATCCTTGCCGCGCTCTATTGCATCGTCTTTTCGCTCAGCTGAGAACCATGCCTTGATCTTTGACTTTGCTCTTTGACTTTGAACAAACTGTAGCCAATCTTGGCTTGGGGAAGCATCCTGTGACTTGGATGTCAAAATCTCAACAACATCGCCAGAGTGCAGTTGTGTCTCCAGTGGAACAAGCCTGCCATTAACTTTCGCGCCCATCGTCTTATGTCCAATTTCAGTGTGCACCGCATAAGCGAAGTCAACTGGAGTAGCTCCGGTTGATAGACCGATTACTCTACCCTTTGGAGTGAACGCATACACTTCCTTAGCTCCGATTTCGAATCTAAGTGCGTCCAAGAACTCACTCGGGTCTGCTGTTTCATGTTGCCAGTCAGAGAGGTGCTTTAGCCAGACGAGATCGTCCTCTGAACTAATCTTGCCATCGCTTCCAACCTCCTTGTATTTCCAGTGAGCTGCAACACCATATTCAGCTCGATTATGCATCTCTTGAGTCCTGATTTGGATTTCCACGGGTCGGCCGTTTGGGCCGATGACCGTGGTGTGAAGGGACTGGTAGAGATTGAACTTCGGCATGGCGATGTAGTCCTTGAAGCGACCTGGCACTGGGTTCCACCTTGCGTGGATAGCGCCTAGAATCGCGTAACAGTCACGGACGTCTGGAACGATAACGCGAATACCGACCAAATCATAAATGTCGTCAAATTCACGGCCTCGAACCACCATCTTCTGGTAGATCGAGTAATACTGCTTTGGCCTTCCTGCGACGCTCCCCTTGATCTTGTTATCTTTCAGGTCCTCATCAATTGCTGCGATGACTCCTTGGATAAACTCTTCCCTTTTCGGTGATCTCTGCTTCACGAGGTTGACTATTTCCTCATAGACCTTTGGGTAAAGGACTGAGAACGATATGTCCTCCAGTTCCCACTTGAAAGTTGATATGCCTAGGCGATGAGCTAAAGGCGCATAAATCTCTAATGTTTCTTGAGCCTTGTATCTTGCCTTCTCTTCAGGCACAAATCCCCAGGTTCTGGCGTTGTGCAAACGGTCTGCGAGCTTGATTACCAGAACCCTGATATCTTTGGACATGGCGACAACCATTTTGCGTACGGTTTCAGCTTGTGCATTGTCACCGAATTTCACTTTGTCTAGCTTGGTTACCCCATCAACTAGCATCGCAATCTCTTCGCCAAAGTCAACTCTCAATTGGTCCAAAGAGTAATCAGTGTCCTCTACGGTGTCATGTAAAAGTGCTGCAGCTAGTCCAGCGGGCCCAATCCCGAGGTCCGCCAGCAGTTGCGCGACTGCCACGGGGTGAGTTATGTAAGGGTCGCCACTCTTTCGAGTCTGTCCTTGGTGAGCCTTTTCAGCAACATGGTAGGCACGTTCTACTACCGAGAAGTCCAACTTGGGATGGGATGCTTTGGCTGACCTGATCACGTCTGCTATTCCAGAGCCCTCGACAGGTCTCGTGAAAATCTTAGGGAGCCGATTTCTAAGTGCAGTTAGTGCTCCACTTGATGAAGTATCAGACATGATTCACCTTTTGCCAGTCGAGTAGGTAATCATCTGGCAAGCCATCACTGACTAAGCGCGTTTGGCAAGGACCTTTTGAGCGGCCTTTGCATATTTAGCTTCTCCCTCACGAAGATGTGAGTAAAAAGGTGCTGCTATGAAAATCGTTGAGTAAGTTCCAACCACGATACCGATAAACAACGCTAGTGAAATGTCGCGCATAGTTCCTGCACCGAGAATGAATGCACCGATGAACAAGATTGCAGCCACGGGAAGAACGGCAACAACAGATGTGTTGATCGAACGAACTAGAGTCTGGTTGATCGCAAGGTTCACTCGTTCAGCGAATGTTGCTGTCTCACTAAATTCAACTTCGAGTGTGTTCTCGCGGATCTTGTCGAAGACCACAACCGTGTCGTAGAGCGAGTAGCCGAGGATTGTGAGAAATCCGATTACTGCTGCAGGCGTAACTTCGAATCCTAGAGCCCCATATAGTCCTGCGGTAATGACAAGGTCATGAAGGAGGGCGAGCAACGCAGCAGCACTCATCTTTAGTGTTCTGAAGTATAAAGCCATGAGGATTGCAGCAAGAATGACGAAGGTGACAAGTCCTGAAATAGCTTTGTTGGTGATGTCAGCTCCCCAGTTCGGTCCGATAAATGATGCGTTAACCTGATCGAACTTGACTTCAAATTCCTTTGCCAAAGCAACTCTGACGTCTTTGAATTCTGCATCGTTCAGGGTCTGAGTTTGAACTCTGAGAGTGTCATTTCCAAGTCGCGCTACATAAACTTCAATCCCAGGCATCACTGAGTGTACCGCTTCCTCTGCCTTAGATTCTGGATCAGTGCTAGCCGCAGGCACTCGGTACTCAGACCCGCCCCTGAACTCGATTCCGAAATTGAAGCCACCGCGGGCCGCTGGGATCAACACAGCGAGTATCAGCATTATTACCGCGATCAGATAGAAGTACTTTCTTCTACCGATGAAATTGATTGACTTTTCGCCGCTGTATAGCTGGTTTCCGAAGTCGCTAAATTTAGACATTACTTTGTCTC
>JBEAMR010000018.1:0-3984 GCA_041165845.1 Actinomycetota bacterium
AACCAAGATTTTCATTAGGTCAAGTTTATGGGGTGAGCCCTGATGCTCTAGACACCAGGGCTCACTTGGTTCTACCTGATCTTGATGATGGCCTCGATAATCACAATAACTATCTTGACCATCGTCAGAACCAGAACAACGATATGAGCTTTACTCATTTGTTGTCCTCCCGTAGGGCATGGACCAAGGGGAGGGCCGAACCGGAAGGTGGAAAACTCTTCCAAAATGCAAGAGTCTTACCTATACTCTTAATCACAAGTGATTCGGAGTTTTCTTCCGATTCGACCCTCGTCAAGAGGTTCAAACAAGACCCCCAGTTTCCGCTGGGGGTTTTGTTCTATCTCTGGCTAAACCAGCCATGCGTTTAGTCGAGCAAATGAAGTTTTGCACCGTGAAAATATCTGTGCCCAAGTTATAAACAGGTGTTGGGATGAGCCCTGATGCTCTAGGCACCAGGGCTCACTTGGTTCTACCTGATCTTGATGATGGCTTCGATAATTACAATAACTATCTTGACCAATGTCAGAACCAGAACAACGATATGAGCTTTGTTCATTTGTTGTCCTCCCGTAGGGCATGGACCAAGGGGAGCGCCGAACCGGAAGTGCATAACTATTTCAAAAAGACAGTAGTTATGGCATACTCTAAACGTCTAGACGTTTCGGAGCTTTTCTTCCGATTCGGCCCTCGTCAAGAGGTTCAAACAAGACCCCCAGTTTCCGCTGGGGGTTTTGTTCTATCTCTGGCTAAACCAGCCATGCGTTTAGTCGAGCAGGTGAAGTTTGGCAGTATTTAGGAATGCTTCGCTGAAGCTATACACAGCTAGAACAACTAACCTATTTACATGGCAAGAAGACGCATTCCCCACCTGGAAGGTGAGCAAGCAGTCAGTGCTGTCATCAATGCAAGCAATTCTCTTTCTGAAACAGATCCTGTATTTGTGATGGCTGTTCGTTATCTCTTAGAAGAACTTGCAGAGGTTGCTCCTGGTAACTCTGTTGAAGTGAGAGTGCCACCGCTAGGCGCTACCCAATGCATCGAAGGTCCTAGACACACTAGAGGAACTCCTCCTAATGTGGTTGAGATAAGTCCTAAGGTTTGGTTTGACCTAGCGCTTGGAAACCTGACTTGGGATCAGGCCCTAGCTGAGCACAAGGTAAGTGCAAGTGGGGTTAGAGCATCTCTTGCTGAAGTATTACCGTTAGCCTTGAAGCATGTCGAACGATAAAACAGAGACGGTGAAGATCCGCCGTGCACCTAAGTTCATTCCCTTCTCTCTAACTGGATTACTGCTAGGTGCTGTTATCGCTATTGCGCTGTCCCTCACAATCGATAACCCAGATGGCAAGACTCCTGGCTTTATTGCCCAGCTCTTGGTCTATTGTCTGGGTGCTGGTGCAGGCTTTGGGCTGGTTGTCGCGGTCGTAGTTGACGTCATTTCTAGCCGCAGAGCAAAGGATGCTCAGGCATCAAAAGTTAGCAAGAACTAGCCGCTAAACTGGTCTCGTTACGCAATGATTTTGGGGAGAAAATCCTCAGGTTTAGGTGACAAACCCGCCCCACTACTAGAGACGGACCCTGCCCTTGCTTAGAGGCGATGGACTACTAAATCATGATTTGCTGCCTAATGAAAAAGGGCCGCAGGATCAGTGTGGTGTCTTTGGTGTGTGGGCTCCAGGGGAAGAAGTCGCGAAGCTGACTTATTTCGGTCTTTACTCTCTGCAGCACCGTGGACAAGAGTCTGCGGGTATTGCTACCTCTGATGGCAAGAAGATTCTTGTCTATAAAGACATGGGTTTGGTGTCACAAGTATTTAGCGAGTCATCCCTTGAGGCTCTGGTTGGTCACATTGCTGTTGGCCATACTCGTTACTCCACTACCGGCTCTTCTTCTTGGCGTAACGCTCAACCAACTTTAGGTAGAACATCTTCTGGAACTGTTGCACTCGGTCACAACGGTAATCTCACTAACACCAGAGATCTAATGGAAATGCTCAATGAGAAGTATCCAGATCAAGCACAGAATGAAATTACCGGTGGTAACACCACCGATACTGCAGTGCTAACAGCATTACTTGCAGGAGACATGGATCACACTCTAGAAGCAACTGCTCTAGAACTACTCCCTAAAGTCAAAGGTGCATACTGCTTAGTTTTCATGGATGAGACAACTCTCTATGCAGCTAGAGACCCGCAGGGTGTTAGACCTCTAGTTCTAGGAAGGCTAGAACGTGGTTGGGTAGTTGCATCTGAAACCGCAGCACTGGATATTGTTGGTGCGAGTTACGTTAGAGAAGTTGAACCAGGTGAACTAATCGCAATTGATGAACACGGTCTCCGCTCAACTAGATTTGCTGAAACTAAAAGAGCTGGTTGTGTTTTTGAATATGTTTATCTAGCAAGACCAGATACCACCATCAACGGAAGAGTTGTCTATGACTCAAGAGTTGAGATGGGTAGAACGCTAGCTAGAGAATATCCAGTTGAGGCAGACATGGTTATTCCAACACCAGAGTCAGGAACTCCAGCAGCAATTGGATACAGCGAACAATCTGGAATTCCATTCGGACATGGTCTAGTAAAGAATGCATATGTTGGTAGAACATTTATTCAGCCATCACAAACCATTAGACAGCGTGGTATTCGACTAAAGCTCAACCCCCTCAAAGAACAAATCAAGGGTAAGCGAATCATCGTTGTCGATGACTCAATTGTTCGAGGTAATACTCAGCGGGCACTAGTTGCAATGCTAAGAGAAGCTGGGGCACTTGAGATCCACGTAAGAATCTCATCACCCCCAATTACTTGGCCTTGCTTCTACGGGATTGACTTTGCAACTCGTGCAGAACTGATTGCAACGGGTCTAGGTGTTGAAGAAGTTAGACAATCTATTGGCGCCGACTCTCTCGGCTATCTGTCTAAAGACGGAATGATTGCAGCAACCAACCAGCAGGAGAACCAGCTGTGCACTGCTTGCTTCACTGGCAAGTATCCAATTGAATTACCTGCTGAAGACCGACTAGGCAAGAACCTACTAGAGCGTGATGCTGCTGCCTGTAATCCAGGTCCTGATAGTGAACTAAACCAAATACTTGAGGCTAAAATTGACTGACGCCTACGCACAATCAGGTGTTGATACTCACGCAGGTGACTTAGCTGTTGAGTTAATGAAGAAATCCATCAAGTCCACTCTGAATGACAATGTTGTTGGAGGCTTTGGTGGCTTTGCGGGAATGTTTGATGTTTCATTTCTAAAGTGCTTTGATAGACCACTTCTAGCAACATCAACAGATGGTGTTGGAACCAAGGTTGCTATCGCTCAAGCTATCGATAAGCACGACACCATTGGCCAAGATCTAGTTGGCATGGTTGTTGACGATATCGTTGTAGTTGGTGCTAAGAGCATGTTCATGACCGACTACATCGCAACCGGCAAAGTAGTGCCATCAAGGATTGCAGATATTGTTTCAGGTATTGCTAAAGCCTGTGCTGAAGTTGGCGTTGCACTAATCGGTGGAGAAACAGCAGAGCACCCAGGATTACTAAAGCCAGATGAGTATGACGTAGCAGGAGCAGCTGTTGGTGCTGTTGAATACGGAAAACTGCTAGGACCTAACAAGGTTCAGGTAGGAGATATTGTTCTAGGTTTAGAGTCTTCAGGTCTTCACTCAAATGGATACTCACTGGTTAGAAAGATTGTTGCTGATAGCAAGCTTGATTACACCAAGTCAGTTCAAGAGTTTGGAACTCTATCTCTTGGTGAAGCACTACTAACCCCAACTCGTCTATACACCGGAGTCCTGAATACTCTTCTTGAAAGTGAATTGGGTTCAGCTGTGAAGGCAATGAGCCACATCACCGGTGGTGGCATCGCAGCAAACCTAGCCAGAGTATTACCTAAGAACACAACACTTGATGTTGAGAGAAATAGTTGGAAGCCATTGGATGTCTTCCAAGTTCTCACCTCATGGGGCAACCTATCACT
>JBEAMR010000019.1:0-2966 GCA_041165845.1 Actinomycetota bacterium
GATTCCGGAGCAATACTTGCCGAGATTGCACTGTTTATTGGAATTGCAACCAACAATGTTGCAGAATACAAGGCAGTGCTGGCAGGTATCGAATTGGCTAACGAAATGGCACCTGAAGCGAAACTACTTGTGCGGATGGACAGCAAACTCGTCGTTGAGCAGATGTCTGGTCGTTGGAAAATCAAGAACGAAGGTATGCAGGAACTCTCCGTTCTCATGGCTAAAGCTATTGGTTCTAGAGATATCACTTTCGAATGGATTCCAAGAGAGCAGAACTCCAAAGCTGATTCGTTAGCAAACGAAGCTATGGATGCTGAATCCAGCGTCACTAGGAAGTTCGTTGGCGAACCTGGCACCTCGACAATCAGTGTCGTAACTCTCGCTAGCAAGAACACCGCAGCAGATCTTGAATACAACCCAGAACTACCAAGCTCAGTTAGAGCACCTCGTAACGTGACTAAAAAGTTGACCACAGTCATCTTGGTAAGACACGGTAGAACGGCTCTAACTGAAACTCACAAACTTTCAGGTCGCGGTGGGGAAGACCCACAGTTATCTGAACTTGGTAGGGAAGATGCTCGCAAAGTAGCCCTTGAACTAGCCAAGGTTGGTAACAGTTCGGTATTCGCAAAGTTAGTGCCACCGAGTGCAATCATCAGTTCGCCGATTGCTAGAACAAGAGAGACAGCACAGATTATTGCTGATCAGTTGGGACTCAGAGTCAACATCGAAGAGGACATCGCCGAGATTGCCTTTGGTGCGTGGGATGGTCACACCAACCAAGAGGTCGCTGCAAGATGGCCAGAGCAATACAACGCTTGGCGAGGGGATGTGCAAATTGCACCTCCTGGTGGAGAATCTCTACAAGATTTCGATGTTCGAGTGCAACGAGGCAGAGCTCGCATCCTTGAGCAGTATGAAGGTCAAACAGTAGTTGTAGTGAGCCATGTAATGCCCATCAGAGGCTTTATCAAGGCTGCAACGGTCTCTGACTGGCCAATCTACTGGAGAGCCAGCGTAGCCCCTTGCTCGATTACTGTCCTGCGGTTCTGGGGTGAAGAAGCTGCTGAAGTCACTACCGTCAACTACACCAGTCACCTCTAAGCCTTTTACTTCACTCGCAACTGCATTAGCCTTGGTTGTGGATGGGTCGGCTAGACGGTCGCGGTAGTTGCAAAACTAACGAGGAACGTCCGGGCTCCAAAGAGCGCAGTGGTGGGTAACACCCACTCGGTGTGAACCGCAAGAAAGTGCAACAGAGAGTAGACCGCCACGCAAGTGGTAAGGCTGAAACGGTGGTGTAAGAGACCACCAGCGTTCTAGGCAACTAGGGCGGCTAGGTAAACCTCACTGGGAGCAAGGTCGAACAGAAGGCGTTTGAGGGCTGCTCGCCCAAGTCTTCGGGTAGACCGCTTGACGACAGTGGTAACACTGTCGCTAGATAGATGGCCGTCACCGAAAGGGACAGAACCCGGCGTATCGGCCGACCCTCCAACTCACTAATCTGTTGCGTGCTTCTTCGCCCAGTGGGCAGCACCCAAGATTCCAGCGCTGTTTCTGTTTTCAGCTGGGATGATCGGAGTCTTTAGTTTTAGAAGTGGAAGGTAAGACTCATGCTCTTTCGACACCCCGCCGCCAACGATGAAAAGATCTGGAGTTAGAAGCGCTTCTAGATGTGAGTAATACTTCTGCAGCCGCTTAGCCCATTCAGCCCAGCTGAGATTCTCTCTTTCTTTTGCAGAGAAGGCTGCTTTTGATTCATAGTCAACCCCATCAATCTGGAGGTGGCCTAGTTCTGCATTAGGAACTAACTTGCCATTGAACATCAGCGCAGTTCCTATGCCTGTGCCAAGGGTAGTCACAATGACCAAACCTTTGTGACCTCTGGCAGCACCGAACTTGGCCTCTGCAATTCCTGCAGCATCTGCATCATTGATAACGTGAACCTCTCGACCCAGTTCTTTCTCAAACATCGCATCGGCATCTAAGCCGATCCATTCTTTAGAAACGTTAGCTGCAGAGAGTGTGACACCGTGCTGAACAACAGCCGGAAAACAAATTCCAACTGCTAAGCCTGATGAACCTGGTAGTTGTGCAATTAAGTCTTTCAATGTCTTGGCGATGTCTTTTGGTGATCCACCCTTGGGTGTCTCATATCTAAGCCGCTCGCTTAGCAGAACTCCATTTTTTGTATCAACAAGAGCACCCTTGATGCCTGTTCCACCAATGTCTATGCCGATTGCTTTTTTACTCATTTGGTTCTTTCCTAGGGAAGGGTTAGTATTTCTGCACCTGTTTCGGTGACTACAAGTGTGTGTTCAAACTGTGCTGTGATGCTCTTGTCTTTGGTTAGAACTGTCCAACCATCGGACCACATCTCCCATTCATGTGTGCCAAGAGTAAGCATCGGTTCGATAGTGAAGACCATGCCGACCTCCATGACATCTGAATACAGGGGAGCACTGTCGTAGTGAGGAATTATGAGACCACTGTGAAAACTTTCACCTATTCCATGTCCAGTGAAATCCCTAACAACTCCATAGCCAAAACGTTTAGCGTAAGACTCAATGGCTCTGCCGATTAGATTGACTTCTCGACCAGGAGCAACAACAGCTATACCTCTGTTCAAAGCTTCTCTGGTTCGTTCAACTAGATCTCTTACTTCTTGCTTGACTTCCCCTACCAAAAAAGTTTGATTACTGTCACCGTGGTAGCCATCAAGATATGCGGTGATGTCAATGTTGACTATGTCCCCGTCTTCGAGGACGGTGTTGTCAGGAATGCCATGACAGATAACTTCGTTCAGTGAAGAACAAATCGATTTTGGGTAACCTCTGTAGCCGAGGGTAGAAGGATATGCGCCTTGGGAGATTATGAATTCGTGAGCAATTTGATCTAGCTCATCGGTTGTGACGCCTGGTTTGGCATGCTCACCAACTAGCGCAATGGCTTGGGCTGAAATCTTG
>JBEAMR010000020.1:0-5262 GCA_041165845.1 Actinomycetota bacterium
TTTTTACGAAGCTCTAGCGCTTCCCGATACATCTCCAGAGTTGATCCTTGAACTCCGGTTTGTCTGTCTCTTGAGTAATCTGCGTAGCTAGCTGGTTGAGGTAACCAGGCAACTCCGTTAAGGCTAAAGCCATTAGATGCTGAAGCATTGGCTTCCCAAGGTAGTGGCACTCTGGCACCATCTCTTCCGACTCTCTTGCCTTCGGTTCTAAAGAAGGTTGGGTCCTGACGGTATTTATCTTCAAGAGTTGAGTGCTCAGGAAGACCTAGTTCTTCTCCCTGATACAAATACATCGAACCAGGGAGAGCGAGAGTGAACAGTGTCGCTCCTCTAGCTTTAGCTAAACCAAGTTCAGTGTTTGGTTGTGGGTCTTTAGCAGAGATGCCATCTGAGGCGGTTGCTCTACCGTAGTCACCACCAAACCTAGAAGCATGTCTAATCACATCGTGGTTAGAGAGCACCCAGGTTGAGGGTGCACCGACAGAGTCAAAAGCTGAATACGATTCGTTGATGGTGGCAAAGATAGTTTTTGCATCCCAGTTGGAATCTAGATATCTAAAGTTAAAGGTTTGTTGGAACTCATCTTCTCTAACCCAAAGTGCCATGAAGGAAAGCGGTAATACATACGCTTCGCCACACATCACTCGTTCACCTGGGTAAGAATCTAGAATCTTTCGCCAAGATCTGAAGATCTCATGAACCGATTCTTGGAACCACATCGGCGGTGATTCTTCACCCTCGATAAAACCGGCTCCTGCTCTTTCAACGTAAGGGTGATCTGGTAATCCTTTAGCTTTAGCCATCGCATGTGGTTGGTCAACTCTGAAGCCATCAACCCCTAGGTCTAACCAGAACGTCAGGATCTCTTCGAACTCTTTTTGAACTGCTGGGTTCTCCCAGTTCAGATCTGGTTGAGATGAATCAAACAGGTGGCAATACCACTGACCAGGAGTGCCGTCAGGATTAGTCAGCTGTGTCCAAGCGGGACCACCAAACATTGATACCCAGTTGTTCGGAGGACCACCAGCTTTACCTTCTTTGAAGTGATAGTAATCACGCTCAGGAGAACCAGGTTCAGCTTTGAGTGCTCGTTGGAACCATTCGTGCTGGTCACTGGTGTGATTAGGAACCAGATCAACTAAAACCTTTAGTCCTAGTTCGTGTGCTCTCTTGACCAGTAGTTCAAAGTCACTGAGGGTTCCAAAGAGAGGATCAACATCAACATAGTTGCTGACGTCGTAGCCAGCATCTTTCTGCGGTGAAGACATGAAAGGAGATAGCCAAATAGCATCAACGCCCAGTTTTGAGAGTGATTCAAGCCTTGAGGTGATACCTACAAGGTCACCAAAACCATCACCATTACTGTCAGCAAATGAACGTGGATAGATCTGATAGATAACTGCTGAACTCCACCACTTTGCCTTAGGGTCAGCAGAATGCTTTACGTCTATCCCTTGATTCATCAGTCCCTGTTTCTCGAGAGTTGGCTTCATTCAGTATTTCAGTTTCCTAGCGGTTCTATGGCTAGGGCTAGGGATGCCTTTATTGGAAATACCATTGGTCTAGTGAGCATCCAGAAGATTAGCTATCCGGCAGACCTGCCGGTCTCAGCTCGCCGTAGCGAGATTCTGGAAGCCATCAAGAACAACCAGGTTGTTGTTATCGCAGGTGCTACCGGTTCAGGTAAAACTACCCAGATTCCAAAGATGTGTTTGGAATTAGGTAGAAACAGCATTGCTCACACCCAACCGAGAAGAATTGCAGCAAGAGCGGTAGCGGAACGTATCGCTGAAGAGCTAAAGGTTGAACTAGGAGACCTAGTTGGTTACCAGGTTAGATTCACTGACCAATCCAGCGCTAAGACCAAAGTCAAAGTAATGACCGATGGCATTCTTTTGAATGCCATGCAGAGAAACAGGAAGCTCGAGCAATACGACACCATCATTATTGATGAGGCTCATGAGCGAAGTCTAAACATCGACTTCCTACTCGGTTATCTAAAACAACTGCTTCCTAAACGACCTGATCTAAAAGTAATCATTACCTCAGCAACCATTGACCCAGAGTCTTTTAGTAAACACTTTGATGGTGCTCCAATCATCGAGGTATCTGGAAGAACTTTCCCAATTGAAGTTCGTTACCGTCCAATCAAGCAAGATGAAGAAGACAACCCTGATCCAGATGCCAGCACGACTGCACGCGATTACATCGATGGCATTGCTAGTGCTCTAGATGAACTAGCTCTTGAACCAGATGGTGACGTCTTGGTATTCCTATCTGGTGAATCTGAGATTAGAGATGCACAGGAAGTTATTCAGGGAAGAGTCACTACAGGGGACTTGGGCAAAGGTATTGAAGTATTACCGCTCTATGGAAGATTGTCTTCTGCTGAACAACACCGAGTATTTGAAACCAGTAAGGTCGCAGGCCTTAGAAGAAGAATCATTCTGGCAACTAACGTTGCAGAGACATCGCTTACTATTCCAAACATCAAATACGTAATTGATTCTGGAACTGCTCGTATCTCTAGATACTCGCCAGCAGCTAAAGTTCAACGACTACCGATTGAAGCTATCTCGAAAGCAAGTGCTGATCAAAGAGCCGGTCGTGCCGGTAGGACAAGTCCTGGTGTTGTCATCAGGTTGTATTCAGAAGTTGAGTATGAAGCTAAGGCAGAGTTCACCGATCCTGAGATTCTAAGAACTAACTTGGCATCGGTAATCTTGCAGGCTGCTCAACTAGGTCTTGGGGATATAACTAAATTCCCATTCCTGCAAGCACCTGATCCTCGTGGAGTTAGAGATGGACTCTCACTGCTTGCTGAACTTGGTTGTCTAAAAGATCCAAAGAGCAAGGAGGTTGAACTTACAGGAGTTGGTAAGGCTCTAGCGAGATTACCTATCGAACCGCGCTTTGGTCGCATGCTTCTTGAATCTAAGAAGCATGACCTAGTCCGTGAAGTAATGATTATTGTTGCAGGGCTCACCATCCAAGACCCTAGAGAGCGACCAGTAATCAAGAGAGTGCAAGCTGATGCTGCGCACGCTAGGTTTGCTGACCCAACCAGCGACTTCCTATCACTTCTAAACCTCTGGAACTACATCGAAACAAACCAGAAGAAGCTCTCCTCCTCTGCATTCAGGAGATTGTGTAAGGGGGA
Organism: Actinomycetota bacterium; assembly: GCA_041165845.1. GTDB lineage: Bacteria > Actinomycetota > Actinomycetes > Actinomycetales > Microbacteriaceae > Rhodoluna. Next base: position 3,161 of record JBEAMR010000020.1, read on the forward strand.
GTATTTGAACTACCTGAGAGTAAGGGAATGGCAAGACCTAGTTAGACAGATCACCTCTATCGCTAAGCCGCTAGAGCTTAGTCCAGGTCAACCAAAGGTCGACCCAGATGGAATACACAAGAGTCTGTTGTCTGGTTTGCTATCCCAGATTGGTCTACGTCAACTCAGTGAGAAGAAGGCTGGAGATGTCGCTAAAAAGATTGATAAGCCAGCTAAAACAAGTAATGAGTATCTAGGTTCCAATGCCAAGAAGTTCGTAATCTTCCCTGGTTCTTCGTTATCTAAGAAACCACCGGCAGCAGTCATGAGTGCTGAACTGGTTGAGACCAGCAGGGTATTTGCCAGAATGAACGCTGCAATCAACCCAGAGTGGGCTGAAGCCTTAGCAGGGGATCTAGTAAAGAGAAGCTTCAGTGAACCGCACTGGGAGAAGAGTCAAGGCTCTGTTGTTGCTTACGAGAGAGTGATGCTCTTTGGTGTTCCGATTGTTGTCTCAAGAAGAATGCAGTATTCCAGGTTGGATATGAAACTCTGCCGAGAGTTATTTATTCGACATGCCCTAGTCCAAGGTGAATGGGATTCAATAAAAGCTTTTGATAAAGCTAACAGAGAACTTTTGAAGAAGTTAGAAGATGTTGCCGCTAACTCCAAGAAGCCCCAATTCACTCCAGACGAGGACGATGTCTTCCGTTTCTACGACGCAAGAATTCCAGCTGAAGTTGTTTCAACTAGAAGCTTTGAAGGTTGGTGGAGAAAAGCGGAGCGAGAGACTCCAAACCTACTAACCATGACAAGAGAAGACCTACTTCCTCAAGAAACAGATAAACGGATAGATCTTCCAAGCCAATGGATGTTTGGAGAGCAAACCTACAAACTCGAATACAAATACCACCCAGGTGAAATAGAGGATGGCCTAACAGTTCTGATTCCACTACCTGATCTACCAAACACAGTAAGAGATGCTTTTGACTGGTTAGTTCCAGAACTTCGAACAGAACTGATTGCAGAACTAATTAGAACTTTGCCTAAGAACATCAGGAAATATGTTGTTCCAGCTGCTGACTGGTCAAAGAAAGCTCTGGCCACACTGCCAGATAACCCAACAGAACCAATACTTGAAACGATGGCTAAGACTCTTAGAACACTGAGTGGCACTCACATGTTGCCAACTGACTTCAACTTGCAGCAACTGCCAACATCACTCCGCATGACATACAAACTCATCTCCGATACTGGAGAGACTCTTGGAGTTAGTTTGAGCCTTGATGAGCTCAAGCAGAACTTTGCTCCGGAGAGTGCATTAGTTGAATCAAGAGATGCAAAGTCATTAGCCAGTGATTATGATTACCTGAAGTTCAAGGATCAGTTTGTCTCTGAAGTTACTTCTCAAGTTATCTCTCCTGTCTCAGCCTTTAGCGAAGGACTAAGTAAAGAAGACAAGCTAGTGATTCTTGCTGCTGGATACCGTAACGTTCAGGACTTTGTTGACGATGTCATAACTGCAGTTATCGAAGGATTGATTGAGGGTAAGGCAATTCCGAGTTTGAATGCAGGGGAGATTGCAGTTGAGGTATCTAAAGTTCTGTTAGAAGAGTGTTCAAGGTGCCTTGGTTTGATTTCTGAGACTGTTTCTGTTTCAAGAGAAGCCAGCAAGGCGATATCTCAATTACAGGACATCTCACTTTTGTTTGTTTTAGCCAATCAGAAGAAGCATGTTGCCTCGCTCTTGCCCAAGAAGCTGATCAGCACAACTGGTATCAACCAGCTCATTAGATTGCCTGTTTATCTGAAGGCTAACCTTTTGAGAACTTCTAAGTTGTTGGAAGATTTAGAACGAGACAGAAGGCTAGAGATTGAACTCAACCAAGCGATTCTGTTGTTTGAGAATGCTGGTGGGGTAGTCCCACTAAAGGCTGGAATGCCGGAGAACATAGTGAAAGCACGCTGGGCTCTGGAAGAGTTCAGAGTTAGTTTGTTTGCACAGCATTTAAAAACCGCAGAGCCAGTGTCACTGGATCGCATTAAGAAGATCTTGAATTCAAAGTAAAGAAAAGAGCCCAGATTTCTCTGGGCTCAATTCTTTTACCGCTTTCGTATTACAG
>JBEAMR010000021.1:0-5731 GCA_041165845.1 Actinomycetota bacterium
AGGATTCGCCCAGACGCTTCTCTAGTGTTCCCTGAAGCTTCTCATCGACGGTCTCACGCATCTTCTCGAGTTTCTCTTCGTTGCCTTTGCGCATCTTCTCAAGCTCGGCCTGAAGGGTTACTTGGATGTCCTGGAGCTTCTTTGAATTTGAGTCGGTCAGCTCTGAGATCTTGGTTTCAAGGGTCTTGAGTGATTCACTAAGCGATTTCTGAAGCTCTAAGCGGCTCTGAGTGGCCTCCTCACGGTTAGCCTTAGCCGAGCTCTCAGCACTTTCGGTAATCGATGCCAGGCGTTTCTCGATGATCTCGTGGTTAGCCGAGATGGATGAGCGGATCTCCTCGCGGTGGGTAATCAGATCCTTTGAGATGTCAACAGGTGCGCTGTTGCTCTTTCTGGTTAGAACTAAGACAGCTAGTCCAACTACGGCTAGCAGGTTGATAATGCCTAAAAGTGTTGTGGTTTCCATACTTCTCCATGCTCAAATGTGCGCAAATACACACAGCAACACTAAGCCTAGGAGGTGACAATTTATTCCTAGGGTTCGCCCCAGGCTTACGAGTCTTAGTTGTTGGTTGGAGCGGAGCCGAAACCGTTAGCACTGTAATAGCGGAAGTAGTCGATGCTAAAGGTTGCCTTATTGAAGTTATTGGCAATACCACCACCGTAGCTTCCACCCATCGCTAGGTTGAAGATCACATACATCTTTGGATTAACACCCTGAGCATTTGGGCCGAATGGCCAGTTGGTTAGGCCGGTGTCACCCTTCTTCACGTTGAATACCTGGCGGTCATCGATGAACATGGTGACCTCCGTTGGAGTCCAGAGCATCCCGTAGTTGTGGTAACCCTGAGCCAATGCCACGCTGTTGTTTAGAGCACCCATCTTGTATTCGTGGTTACCACTTGCGTTTCTGTAGTGAGCAGCGGAGGTGTTTACAAAGGGGTTGTTTCCAGCAAATTCCATTATGTCTAGCTCACCGCAACTAGGCCAAGCTACTGTGTTGATGTTGGATCCAAGTGTCCAGAATGCAGGCCAGGTTCCTCCACCGGTAGGCATCTTCATTCTTGCTTCGAAGTATCCGTAGGTGAAGTGCTTCTTTCCGTAGCTGGTGAACTTACCGCTGGTCCAAGTTTTGTTGCTTGTGCATGTTGAATCTCCAGCAGAAGTTGAAGCGGTAATCAGCATCGAGCCGTTGCCGTCCTGCTTGTTCGCACAAGCTGCATATGCCTGTGCTTCTCCGTTACCCCAACCACAACCAGCAGGGTTGTTACAGCCATCTCCTAGATCTGGGGTCCAGTTAGCGCTGTTTGGGGCACTTCCTGCGGCGTCGTTGAACTCGTCAGACCAGAGTAAGGTTCTTTCGATTGGCGGAGTGACAGTTGAACCGCCGCCGTTAGAGCCTCCGACAGGGATGCTGAATTCAAGGTTTGTGATGTCAATTGTGTCAACACCGAGGTCGGTAATCCAAGCGGCCACCTGAACGTATAGGCCACCCCTTGCTGTTGTATCTAGGCCAGTTACATCCCAGCTGACAGCACCCTGAGCATCGGTTGTGCCGGTCAAAAGTAGTTGATCTAGCGGGCTCTTATCCACACCGTTGGTACTTTGAGCGCCAACCTGCACTTTGGCGTTTGAGCCTCCGTGGCGCTTGCCAACGCTAAAGTAAACAGTCTTGTTTGGGGTCGGTCTACCTAAACCATCGGTAACGGTGTAAGTAAGGCGAGTGGTTGACTTAGCTTCAACTTGGGCGATTCGGTAGCCCAAACCTGAGTGATACCAACCGTTGTTTACCCAAGCGGTTGCATCTCCAATCATGTTGGTTGAGTTTGCGTCTGTGAAAGTTGATTGCCTGATAGTCCAAGGTCCAGCAAAGTTTGAAGGCGGGGTCACCGGTGGGGAAACAGTCGAGGTGAGACCAATCTTCACGGACTTTGAAACAGATTTTGCTGGAAGATAATTCGAGTTACCAGGGTTAGATGCCCTAATTGTGCAAGTTCCAACTTTGATTGCAGTGACAACGTTTCCGGTGATAGTGCAATATTTGGTGGTCAAAGAAGTGAGAGTTGTAGTCCCTGAAGTTTGGGTGGTTGTCAGCTCTGCAGTTGGGTTCGCTAGCGATAACCAAGCAAAGTCGGACAGCGTTACGGTGTTTGTTGCTTTAGAAATAGTGAAGGATCTTGTCACGGCTCTAGCTGGCTTGTGAGTTGCTGCACCAGGGTTTGTAGCCGTGATTTTGCAAACGCCAGAAGCAAGAATCTTGACTGCCGAATTGTTCAGTACTGAACAGACAGCTGGAGTTACGGAAGTTGCAGTGGTGACACCAGCGTTTTGGGTAATGTTCAGCGGGATATCAGGATTGCCATAAACCACCCTCGCAATCGAAGAGAAACTGATAGTGGTGGTCGGCATAGTCACGGCTTGAGCCTGCATGGATGAACCAAATCCTGCCATCAATGCAACGGTTAGGGCCAAAATACGCTTGCGAGAAGTCTTCATTGTCCTAGCCTATGGCCTGATAGGTAGCCTAGGAAGCGGTTTCACAAGGTTCAGTAAATTATCAGGCAAACGTTATGTCTTCGGCATATAACCTTATGTTCGTAGGAAGGTTACGAAGAGATGAACAATCAAAGAGTTCCCGTGCGTGCCTACGTTCTTGCCACGCACTTCCCACAAGCCTTGACTATGGTAGCTCTGGCAACTGTGGTTACTCTCTTCTTGGGGCTCTCTGGTTGGAACATCCTCTTTGTAGTCATTGCAACCGCATCAGGCCAGGCATCTGTCGGATGGGTAAATGACTATCTTGATGCGCACGTAGACAAGTCTTTAGATCGAAAATTAAAACCTGTTGTCAGGCACTCGCTCAAACCAGAGAAACTGAAACTCCCAATTACTATCGCTTTACTATTAGCAATCCCATTTTCTTTCTTAGCTGCAGGTTGGGAAGGAGGGCTTGCTCACCTGAGTGCGATTGGAAGCGCACAGCTATACAACCGTTATCTGTCTAGAACGGTCTGGTCTTGGTTGCCTTATGCACTCTCTTTTTCTCTATTGCCAATATTCTGTTGGCAAGCTGCTTCAAGGAATCTTTGGCCTAGTTGGAACATTGTGTTAATCTCAAGCCTTGTTGGAGTGATAGCGCACATCTTCAACGCCCTGCCTGATTTTGAAATCGATAAGCGAGTTGGCTACGGCGGTTTAGTGGTTTATCTAGGCAAGAAGAAATCTTTGGTATTACTGGCAATTCTTTCTTTGGCGCTCGTAGTGCTCTTGTTTCAACTCCTAGTTGGTTGAATCAGGCAAAGCTCGCTTTAGATGCTCATCCGAGAAGTGCAAGAGTGAGAGCAACAAATATCCCCACGAAGATAGCCGGAGTTAGATATTTGGCGACATGCAGCCAAGGTGAGAGAGTCAAGATGGCTTTAGAGGTAGAGCTTGTGCTCCCCAAGGCTTTGATGTCATCAGCAATAGCTTGAGCCTCATGCGCTGCTGAGAACTCGACTAGAGCGCCCAGGATACCTGAGGCTAGGAGAATTCCTAGAACTCCCCAAACGGTGGCTGCTCCGGCCTCTCTGATTGCTGGAATTTGGATTGAGGTGGTAATTAGCAAGAATGTAGGGGCAAACTGGGCAATTATCAACTGATTACGGCTTTTGTTCCAAAGCTCAATAAGGTCTTTTTCGTTCATTTTTTGGCTCCTGATTCTGGTTCCTAATAGTTACAAAGTCTCAATGTATTTCTAGTCAAACAGGACTAGATTTACAAAATGACACTACATGTGAAAAAAGGTGCGGACTGGAATTCAGTTTACGCAAGTGCAAGATCTATTGCCCCCGAAGCCTTCGATGCTGATCGAATAAAGAACCTGGTAATGGGCGACTGGTCATCAGTTGGAACACCATCGGAACACGTAAACCCTGTAGACCAGATGCCAATCCAAGGGCCACCTAAAGTTGATCACCAAACAGCCGTTGATGCTGTTGCCTCTGCGGCCAAGCAGCACAAAGCTTGGGGTCTGGTAAGTCTTGATGATCGTAAAGCAAAGGTAAGTGCTGCTCTAGATGGTTTGCGCGAAGCAAGAGACACCATTGCACTGTTACTGGCTTGGGAAATTGGTAAACCTTGGAAGTTAGCCTGTGCTGACGTAGACCGTTGTATTGACGGAGTTGAATGGTATCTAACCCAAATTGACCGGCAGATGGTTGGCCGTTCACAACTGAGTGGACCAATCTCAAACATTGCTTCTTGGAACTACCCATTGAGCGTTTTGGTTCACGCCGAACTTGTTCAGGCATTAGCTGGCAACGCTGTGATTGCTAAGACACCGTCACAAGGTGGTTTTCACTCGCTAACTCTTGCTCACGCAATCATGGCTAGGGCAGGGCTACCAGTAACACTCTTGAGCGGTGTTGGAGCAGAACTTAGTGACGCTCTAGTTTCATCTCCAGAACTAGGAGCATTTGCTTTCGTAGGTGGAAGATCAAACGGTAGAGCAACTCTTGAAAGACTTGCCAACTTCGACAAGCGTCACATCCTTGAACAAGAAGGACTAAACGCTTGGGGTGTTTGGGATTTCAGTGATTGGGATAACCTTGCTCCTCACCTTCGTAAAGGTTTTGAATACGCTAAGCAGCGCTGTACTGCTTACCCAAGGTATGTAGTTCAAAGAAGACTTCTGCCTGACTTCCTTGAAATGTATATGCCAATCCTCAAGGGTCTGAGATTTGGGCACCCCCTTGCTGTTGAGAGTGACGATGACGAACTTCCAGATCTAGAATTCGGTCCAGTGATTCACAAGACCAAGGCAGATGAACTTCGTGCTCAATACAACGAAGCCATCAACACCGGAGGTATTCCAATCTACGATGGTGATCTAGCTCACGGTAGATTCCTACCTGGTCAAAACATCTCTGCGTATGTTGCACCTGCAACGGTTCTAGAGCCACCTAGAGCTTGGTCACTTCATCACTCTGAACCATTTGGTCCTATCGACTCAATTGTTCTAGTTGATACCGAAGCAGAGTTCCTGGCTGCTATGAACGTGTCTAACGGAAACCTAGTGTCATCTGTCGCTACCGATGACATGGATTTCGCTAAGCGAGTTAGGGAAGAAATCTCTGCCTTCAAGTTTGGAATTAACAAGCCAAGATCTAGAGGAGACCGAGAAGAAGTATTCGGTGGCCTTGGTGCCTCTTGGCGTGGAGCATTCGTAGGTGGAGACCTTCTAGTGGATGCTGTCACCGAAGGTGACAGGCCTATTTATGGAAACTTCAAGGGTGGCTCAAGATACCCTGAGGGGCTAGATCTCTAGAGATGAGATCCCGCAAACTAAACAGAGCAGTATTACTTCTGCTCTCGGCTCTATTTCTAGCTAGTGGTGTTCTGCATCTAGTGAATCCTGATGCTTTTCTTTGGTTAATGCCACCTTGGCTACCTGAGCACAACTTCCTAATCTTGCTCAGCGGAGTATTTGAGCTTGTCTGTGCGGTTGGTCTGATAGCCAAACAGAGGTGGTCTGGTTACCTAAGCGCCCTAGTATTACTTGCAGTCTGGCCAGCCAACATTTGGTACGCCTTCGACGTTCTGGATCAGGAAGACACCGGGCTAATAGTGGCCGCCTGGCTAAGGCTTCCACTGCAGATTCCTTTTATCTACGCAGCCATAAAGTTTGCGAGAAACAGAGTCTAATTTTAACAATATAGAGTATTTATGCTCTAGAGCATTTATACTCTAA
>JBEAMR010000022.1:0-17611 GCA_041165845.1 Actinomycetota bacterium
AGCAGATCTTCACTGTTCATCATGGTGCTGTTGATTAGTGGCAGTGAAGCAGGACTTTTGAATTCAAGGTTTTCTGCAAAGAGTTGTAGTTTTGCCATGTTCTGACCAAGTTCGAAGAGCTGGTCATCAGTTATCTCATCTCCTGCCTCTTCGCCTTCGATCCATTTGAACAGCACTGCAGTAGTGTCTGTATTTAGAGGTGTAAAGGGTGTTCTGATCAGTAGTTCGTTATTAGTAGTTCTGATCGGTTCTGGAACTGAGACAGATCCATCTTCAGCTAATGCTTCTAACCACTGCATTTCTGCAAGGACTTCATCCGGCTTCTTACCTGAACCTAGGTTGATCCGAAGGGCATACTCATCACCACTGGTGCTTGTCACCTTAAAAGATGAGTTGAAACTGTGGTTTACGTTCACAACTGAACTAGCTGCAATGCCGTATTGGCTCAATAATCCAGGGACTAGCTTCTGAACTTCGGCTACTTGGCCATCTTCGTCGAGTTCGGTGTATTGCATGGTTTTAGCCTAGTTTCTTGGGGGTTGCGGGGGCAGGTTCTTTCAGGCTAAACTGGGGGAAGCCAAAGACCGCCGGTTTCGGTGCAGGCAAATCCAAAGATTTATCAGAGGTTTTGCATGTTTCGACGAAGGTCCGCTAAGTAAGCGGCATCCAGCGCAGGTGAACTGAATTTGATACTTTTTCAAGCTCTGGTCATTTGCGCCAGAGCTTTTTTACTTTAAGACCCTAGGGCTACCGGCATCACAGATATAAGGAGCGCCATGGCGGACAAGCAAGCCACAGTTGCAGAGTTGACTGGTTTATTCCAGAACTCTAAGGCTGTTCTGCTAACCGAGTACCGCGGACTCACTGTGGCACAGCTTAAAGAGCTGCGCCGTTCAATCAGTGCCGATGCAACTTACGCCGTAGCTAAGAACACACTGCTAACCATCGCTGCAAAGAATGCTGGAGTAACCGCTTTTGACGGTCACCTAGCAGGACCAACAGCAATGGCATTTGTTAGCGGAGACGTAGTCTCTGTTGCCAAAGCAATGCGTGACTTCGCTAAGGCAAACCCACTGCTAGTTGTTAAGGCGGGCTATTTCGATGGTCTACCACTAACCGCTGCAGAGGTTACCAAGCTCGCTGATCTTGAATCTAGAGAAGTATTGCTGGCCAAGGCTGCCAATGCTTTCAAGGCTTCACTATTCGGTGCAGCATACATGTTCCAGGCACCTCTTGCTCAGGCTGCACGCGCAGTCGACGCTTTGCGTCAGAAGCAAGAAGCTGCTTAACCAAACCAACGCTTTACAAACTAAAACAAGGAGATACACATGGCAAAGCTGACTACAGACCAGCTAATCGAAGCCTTCAAGGAGCTTTCACTAATCGAGCTTTCAGAGTTCGTTAAGAAGTTCGAAGAAGTATTCGAAGTTACCGCCGCTGCTCCAGTAGCTGTTGCTGCTGCACCTGCAGCTGGTGGCGGCGCTGAAGCTGCTGAAGAGAAGGACTCATTCGACGTCGTTCTTGAAGCTGCTGGCGACCAGAAGATCCAGGTTATTAAGGAAGTGCGTGCACTGACTAACCTAGGTCTAGGCGAAGCAAAGGCCGTTGTTGACGGCGCTCCAGCAACCGTACTTGAGGGTGCTAACAAGGAGACCGCAGAGAAGGCTAAGGCTGCTCTAGAAGCTGCTGGTGCAAAGGTTACCCTTAAGTAATCTTCTTCACTGAAAAGAACTTCCCGTCTTGGCTTTACGCCAAGGCGGGTTTTCTCTTTAAAGAGGATGCAGTGAATAGGAGAGCTGTCAGTGAAGCCTGGATTAAATAAGAGAAGCTGTAAGGGTAAAAGGCTGTGTAGTTACTGCTTAAGTAAATGCAGACAGTGAATAGAACAAACACTAGCCTTTGAGTCTGGATTAACTTGGCCTCAGATTTGAATAATTCAACTGCGATTGTTATGGACGCAACCAAAGCAATCGCCCCGCCAACAATGTAGACAGTGCTACCAAGATAAAAATCTAAATTGTCTATAAGGCCCCATTCAGAGGTGTTATCAAAGCGTATAGAAAAGTAGCAAGCAACAAACACCAAAAAGCCAACGAATAGCTTGTACAACTTGAATGTTTTTGAGGCAAGCGTCTCCTCGGATGTGCTCTGAGTAGTAAACAGAGAAGCTAAGAGCAGGCATGAGGCCCATAGCCATAGTGACCTAATACTAGCCATAAACCCTACAGCGCCAAGTAGGAAAACTAGAGGAGCGCTAAGGTAGCTGACCCAGAAATAGCTTTTGAGAATCCTGAAGATCGCTGTTCTCTTTGCATTTGGATCTAGTCCAGTATCGCTTTGGAATTCTTCAAGAATCCTCTGGGTCCTGGATCTCTTGAGACCTAGGCTTAGGAGCTTGAGTTGAGATTCGTTGGTGTTCATCTTTAGGCCAATGCTTTCTTTAGATTACGGATTGGGCTTGCAACTGGAGCGTGATCAGCAACTAGTTGTTTCAAGGATCCAGTTCCTATGGTGGTTACTTTGTATAGTCGTCTTCTAGCTCCTCGACGGCTATTGTCTTCTTCCCAGTACGACTCGACCCAACCGTACCCTTCGAACCGGTCGAGTACTGAATAGACAGATCCTGAACCAAGACCTGTCTCGGCACAAATTTGGAGCCCCCAAGTGGACGAACCTTTCAGGTCGTTTAAATAGGCGGCTACTTTGAGGGTTGGCTTGGTTACTCTCACGGGTTCGTTATTAGTCATAGACAAATACTATCTAAAAAGTTGCTTTATTTGTTATATATCAAATAAGATTTCTTTGGAAAGGATAAATCATGAAAATCCAAAGAGGCAAGATCGCAATTATGTTAGTAGTTCTAGTGATGTTTGTCCCAGGTGGGGTAATCACGGTAAAGCTTCTTCACGAGAGGGCCACGAGTGCCTGCATTGCAACACCAACTTCGGAACCAGACTCCCAGGCCCACATCGAATTCACCTGGTCCCCATTGGGCTGGGTTTGCTACAAGACTTGGATTGATAAATCTGGTCAACCAATTGGAGAAACAATGGAGAGAAAACTTCCTCTAATCCCTTAGTCCACGCTTCTGGCGACCCGTCTTGGCTTCACGCCAAGGCGGGTTTTCTTTTACTCGGTATTCTTGAGGTATGAAGTATTACAACAATGTGGTCGAACTTATCGGCAATACCCCTTTAGTGAAGTTGAACAAAGTCACTGACGGTATTGCCTGTACTGTTCTGGCTAAAGTTGAATACTTCAACCCTGGTGGGTCTATCAAGGACCGCATCGCAGAGAAGTTGATTGATGCTGCTGAAGCAGCTGGTCAGCTAAAGCCTGGTGGAACTATTGTTGAACCCACTTCAGGTAACACCGGTATTGGTTTAGCTCTGGTTGCTCAGCAACGTGGATACAAGTGCATCTTTGTTTTACCTGACAAGGTAGCGGTAGACAAGATCAATACTCTAAAGGCTTATGGAGCAGAGGTAGTTGTTTGCCCAACTAACGTAGCTCACGAAGACCCTAGAAGTTACTACTCAGTTTCAGATCGTTTAGCTAAAGAGATTCCAGGTGCTTTCAAGCCTGACCAATACAGCAACCTAAATGGTCCTGCATCTCACTACGAAACTACCGGCCCTGAGATTTGGAAAGACACTGACGGCAAGGTTACTCACGTTGTCATCGGTGTTGGAACCGGTGGAACTGTTTCTGGAACAGGTAAATACCTAAAGGAAGTTAGCAACGGAGCAGTTCAGATAATTGGCTGTGACCCCGCTGGTTCTGTCTATAGCAATGGTTCTGGTAGACCATACCTAGTTGAAGGTGTTGGTCGTGGAGATGACTTCCTACCCGGCGCATATGACGAATCAGTAGTTGATGGCTTTGTCCCAGTGCCTGATCTTGAGTCGTTCATGATGACTAGAAGATTAGCTAAAGAAGAAGGACTACTGGTTGGGCCTTCTTGTGGAATGGCAGTTGTTGCTGCACTGAAGGTCGCTAAAGATCTTCCAGCGGATGCAGTTGTTGTTGTGATTCTTCCTGATGGTGGAAGAGGATACCTAGCCAAGGTGTTCAATGAAGTTTGGCTTAGAACGTATGGCTTTATGCCAAAACTTGATACAGCGGTCCAAGATCTTGTTACTGGAACTCAAGAGCAGCCTCAGGTAACCAGAGTCAAGTCAACCCAGAACATTGCTGATGCTTTGGCTTCGAACTCTGAATTTGTGGTGGTCTTTGATAATTCACCTCCGGTTCGATATGGAGAGATTTCAGGAGTGCTTCGTCTAGAGCACCTAAAGGCAGGCTTAGCCTCAGGTGCGTTCAAGGAGAGCGACTTGGTTTCAGCTCACATGGAATCAAGACCTAGTCCTTTGGGCTATACCGACACCATTGAAACAGCTAGAGAAGAACTATCTGATAGCGACTGTGCTCTGGTGCTTCGTGAGGGTGAAGTAATAGCGCTTTTGACTGCATCGCTTCTCCCGTAGGGTTAAAGCATGAACGAGTTTGAAACCAGAGCAATTCACACTGCTCAAGAGCCTGATCACCTAACTGGTGGAGTAATTCCTCCTATTCACATGACCACCACCCACAAGCAGGATGGTGTTGGCAACCTACGTGAAGGCTATGAATACAACCGTGCAGGCAACCCAACTAGAACTGCTTTGCAGGAAGCACTAGCTTCTCTTGAGGGTGGAAGATTTGGACTTAGTTTCTCTTCAGGTCTAGCTGCTGAAGATGCAATCATCCGTGGTGTTATGAAGCCAGGCGATCACGTCATTTTGGCTAATGACATGTATGGAGGTTCATACAGGCTCTTCGCTAGAGTCTTTGCTCCTTGGGGTATTGAATTCTCAATCGTTGACCTAAATGACTTTGCAGCATTAGAAGCTGCTTTTGTTGCAGGTAAGACAAAGATGGTTTGGATTGAGACTCCTTCTAATCCGATGATGACCATCTTTGACATTGCTAAGGTTTCTGAGATTGCTCACAAGCACGGAGCAGTTGCTGTTGTTGACAACACCTTTGCAACCCCATACCTGCAGCGTCCACTAGAACTTGGTGCAGATATTGTTATTCACTCAACCACTAAGTATTTGGGTGGCCACTCAGATGTTCTAGGTGGAGCTGTTGTTCTAAACGATGGTGAACTAGCGAAGAAGATTGAGTTCATCCAATTTGCTGTTGGTGCAGTGTCATCTCCTTTTGATGCATGGCTAACTCACAGATCACTAAAGACTCTTGCTCTTCGAATGGACAGACACTGCTTCAATGCACAATCAGTTGCTAACTATCTAGAAGCACAGAAGTCTCTGGTCTCCGCTGTTTACTACCCTGGTTTAGAAGATGCGCCGGGACATGATCTTGCTCGTAAGCAGATGTCTGGTTTTGGTGGAATGCTTTCATTCAAGCTTGTTGGTGGAGAAGCTGCAGCAAAGAAGTTCTGTGAGAGCACTGAACTGTTCACACTCGCTGAATCACTTGGTGGTGTTGAATCACTGGTTAACTATCCAGCTGATATGACTCACGCTTCAGCTAATGGAACTCCAATTGAGGTTTCTAAAGACATTGTTCGTCTATCTGTTGGTGTGGAACACATCAGCGATATCTTGGCTGATATCGCTCAAGCACTTGAGAAGATCTAATGTCTGAGCAAGATAGAGTCCAAGCAATCTACGATGAGTTTGCCAACACCTACGATGAGCACTACTCAGCAGATGCCTTCAAAGAAGAAGATGTTGAGCTGTTCAAAATTCTCTCCCCTTGGGTTAGAGGAACTGTTCTTGATTTAGGTTGTGGAACGGGTTTGACTCTCTCCTATAACCAAATCGCTAAAGATGATTACCTAGGTATCGATCCATCGGAGGGAATGCTTTCTAAGCACGCAACCAAGTTCCCTGGTTATTCACTAGTTCAGTCAACATTTGAAGACTGGGATAAAGCTCAACCAGAGGCTAAATACGACACCATATTGGGTCTCTACGGAGCACCTTCATATTTCGATAAAGAGTCTTACGCCAGAGTGCTGGAGAGACTTAGCCCAAAGGGTCACTACTTCCTGATGTTCTATAAGCCTGGCTATTTCCCAGCACATATCTATACCCCCGAGGACATTGAGGCCGCCAAAGAGAGAATTGACTACGACCTGATCAATTCGACCTTTGAGAACACCTTTATCTTCACCAGTTACCTGGTGGCAACGAACATCCCTAAGGAATACCTGCCAATCGGTAACAAGGCGTAAAGAAGTCAAAAACACCCTTAGAAATAGGGGAGAATAGAGACATTCTTATCCCCCTTCTCAAGGAGACTCCTCATGGCTACTTCACGTAAAACTATTTGGCGCACCTTGGCAGCAACTGCTGCTGTTCTGGTCGCTACCACCCTTTCAGCCTGTTCTTCAGGCAGCGTTGCAGGGGACACCATCACCGAAGGCAAGCTAACCATCGGTACCGGTAACCCAGCATATTCACCTTGGGTTCTAAATGACGCTCCAGAGTCAGGCGAGGGCTTCGAAGCTGCAGTTGCTTATGCAGTTGCTGAGAAGCTTGGCTTCGCTAAAGAAGACGTTGTTTGGGTTAGAACAACTTTTGATGAGGCAATTGCCCCAGGTGCGAAGAACTTCGACTTCAACCTTCAGCAGTATTCAATTACTGAAGAGCGTAAGGCTAACGTTGACTTCTCATCTCCTTACTACGAGACCGCACAGGTTGTTGTAACAACTGAAGGTTCAGCTGCAGCAGGAGCTACCAGCATTGCAGATCTTCAGGGTTACCTAATCGGTGCTGCAACTGGAACTACATCATTCGATGCAATCGGTTCAGTTATTGCTCCAACTCAGGATGCACTTGCTTTCAACTCAAACGATGATGCCAAGGCAGCTTTGACCAACGGTCAGGTAGATGCAATCGTTCTTGACCTTCCAACTGCTCTTTACGCTTCATGCTGTGAGCTAGATGGTGGAAAGATCATTGGTCAGCTACCAACCGCAGCTAAGGGCGACCAGTTCGGTCTAGTTCTAGACAAGGGTTCAAAGCTAACTGCTGCAGTTACCAAGGCGGTTGACGACCTACGTGCCGATGGCACCCTAGCCAGACTAGAAGAGGAATGGCTTACCGCGGATGCGGGAGTTCCAGTCCTCAACTAGATTTGAGTAATGCCTAACACTAAAAGCCCGACGCTTGAGCCAAGTCAAATTGAGCTCGACCGTCGGGCTTTTAGGCATTCTAGAAAACAGCGTTCAACCCTAGTTGCTTTCGTCAGCACCATTGCCTTTGCTGTTATCGCTTATCTCTCTCTAACCAGTGCTCCTGGCTGGGATCGAGTGCAGCAGAGTTTCTTCAACTATGAAACTGCTGTTGAAGCACTACCTCACGTTTTAGATGGATTACTGCTAAACCTAAGGGTGCTCTTTTTCTCAGCCATCGGTGTGCTGGTCTTTGGTTTAGCACTTGCACTGCTTAGAACTCTTCGTTCACCAATCTTTACCCCAATTAGATTGTTAGTTCGTGGCTATGTTGATCTCTTTAGAGGATTACCGCTAATCATCGTTTTGTATTTGGTTGGCTTTGGTATTCCAGGTCTAAGACTTGAGTTCCTAGGACGTATCCCTGCAGAGGTACTTGGAACAGTTGCGCTTATCCTCACATACTCTGCCTATGTTGCTGAAGTCTTTAGAGCAGGTATCGAAGCTGTTCACCCTTCGCAAAGACTGGCTGCTAGATCTCTAGGTCTTACCTATTCCCAGACCATGAGATTGGTTGTTTTACCTCAGGCCTTCCGTAAAGTTGCACCACCATTGATGAATGACTTTGTCTCACTTCAGAAAGATGTTGGTTTGATCTCTGTCTTAGGTGCAGTTGATGCTGTTCGTGGAGCACAGATTGAAGTTGCTCACTTTGCTAACTTCACACCATACGTTGTTGCAGGCCTTCTCTTCGTCTTACTTGCTATCCCAACTGTTCGCTTAGCTGATTACATCACAAACCGATTAGCTAAGCGCGAGCAGGCAGGAGCGCTGCTTTGATACTTGGACCGATGATTCTGAATGTAAAAGGCTTGGAGAAAAGCTTTGATGACAAGGCTGTGCTCAAGGGCATCGACCTAGAGGTTTACCGCGGTCAGATTGTTGCACTAATTGGTTCATCTGGTTCAGGTAAATCAACACTGCTTAGGACCATCAACCTGCTTGAAGAAATTAGTGATGGTCAGATCTTCCTAAACGATGAAGACATCTCAGACCCAAGAATTGACCAAGACGAAATCAGAAGACAGGTTGGTTTAGTCTTCCAGGCCTATAACCTCTTTGCTCACCTGTCTATCCTGGAGAACATCACCCTAGCGCTAAGGCATGTGAAAGGTTTGAACCGAGATGAAGCTAAAGCTAAGGCTCTAGCGTTGCTGGACCGCATTGGCTTAGCTGATAAGGCTGATTCCTATCCCGATAAGCTATCTGGTGGTCAGCAGCAGCGAACTGCGATCATGAGAGCGGTTGCTCTTGAGCCAACACTCTTGCTGTTGGATGAGGTGACCAGCGCACTTGACCCTGAACTTGTTGGTGAAGTGCTTGAACTAATCAAAGATCTAAAGGCCGGTGGAACATCGATCCTGATGGCAACCCACGAACTCTCCTTTGCTAGAGATGTTGCAGACTGGGTGGTCTTCCTAGACGGTGGAGTCATTATCGAAGAAGGCCCAGCTAAAGAGTTTTTCAGTAATCCACAGCAACCTAGAACTATTGAATTCCTGCAGAGGCTAAGGCGTAGAGCCGGAGACCAATAGGGTTTCGGTAGGCTGGTTAGGCAACCAATGGTGGTTGCCTTGACTAATTAGGTTGTGAATTAATAATGCGTATTTTGCTTATTGGTGCCGGTGGTGTTGGCGACGCAGTTGCAAAAGTAGCGGCTAGCCGCAGTTTCTATGAAGTAGTTGTAGTTAGTGACTATGACCAATCCAGAGCAGATAAGACAATTGCTTGGATTCAGAACCGTTACGGTGATGAAGTTGCAGCCAAGTTCATCTCAGCCAAAATTGATGCCTCCAGCGCAGCTGCAGTTGCAGCGCTAATCGGTGAGCACAAGATCACTCACGTTGTGAATGCTGTTGAGCCTAAGTTTGTGCCAACCATCTTTGCCGGTTGTTACACAGCAGGTGTGAACTATCTAGATATGGCTCTAAGCCTCAGTGAACCGCACGAACTGGACCCATTCCACAAAACTGGAATCAAGTTGGGTGACTCTCAATACGCACTGAACGAACAGTGGCAACGTGCAGGCAAGCTAGCTCTAGTTGGTATCGGTGTTGAGCCAGGTCTTTCAAACGTCTTTACTCGTTACGCAGCGGACTACCTGTTCTCAGAGATTGATGAAGCATCAATCAAAGACGGTGGAAACCTAGTCGTTACTGATGAGAACGGGGAAGAGATATTTGCTCCTTCATTCTCAATCTGGACAACCATTGAAGAGTGCCTTAACCCGCCAACTCTTTTTGAAAAGAAGAAGGGTTGGTTCACAACTGCTCCATTTAGCGAACCAGAGATCTTCGAGTTCCCTGAAGGTATCGGTGCAGTTGAGTGTGTGAACGTTGAACACGAAGAAATCACCATGTTGCCAAGAACCATGAACCTAGGCCGAGTCAGTTTCAAATATGGACTCGGTTCAGATTTCATCGGAGTGCTAAAGACTCTGCACCGTCTAGGACTTGATGCAACTAAGCCTGTTCGTGTTCGTTCAGCTCAGGGACCTGTTGAAGTGGCACCTCGAGATGTTGTTGTTTCGGTTCTTCCAGATCCTGCTTTTATTGGTCCAAGAATGACAGGTAAGACCTGTGCTGGTGTATTGGTTACCGGTAAGAGTAAAGATGGAACACCTAGAGCTACCTACCTGTATCACGTTGCAGATAACGCTGAGACCATGGCAGATATTGAAGCTCAAGCAGTTGTTGCCCAAACCGCTTTCAACCCAGTCATTGCTCTAGAGCTTCTGGCTACCGGGATATGGGAAGGTGTCGGTGTTATGGGTCCTGAAGAGTTCGACGCTAAGCCATTCCTAGACCTAATGAGCTCATCAACTGGTTATAAGCAGAAGTGGGTTGCTCAGGAACGACTAGCTGCTAGCCCACTGAGACACCCTTAGGTTTTATGACAGCCAAAGACTACGACGTCATCATCATCGGCTCAGGCTTTGGTGGATCTATCGCTGCACTGAGGCTTACCGAAAAGGGATACAAAGTCTTAGTCATCGAAGCTGGAGCTCGATTCAATGATGAAGACTTCGCTAAGACCTCTTGGAATCTAAAGAAGTTCTTGTTCTTCCCAAGACTTGGCCTCAAAGGTATTCAACGTATCGATTTACTTCGTAACGTCATGGTGATGTCTGGTGCTGGTGTTGGTGGTGGCTCTCTGGTTTATGCCAATACTTTGTATCGACCACCGACGAGTTTCTTCAAGACCGGCAGCTGGGCGTCAATGTGTGATTGGCAGAAAGAACTAACCCCTTACTACGACCAGGCAGAGCGAATGCTCGGTGTTGAAACCAATACCTTCATGAGCCCAGCCGACATTGAACTAAAGAAGGCTGCCGATCAGATGGGTTACGGAGATTCATTCCAGATGGCTCCGCTAGGCATTCATTTCGGTGAGCCAGGTAAAGAAGTTGCTGACCCATACTTCGGTGGAGTTGGACCGACTCGCACAGGTTGCATTAACTGCGGTGAGTGCATGACTGGATGTCGTCACGGGGCTAAGAACACTTTGGTAAAGAACTACCTATACCTAGCAGAAACAGCAGGTGCTGAAGTAATTGCCAACACCACTGTTACAGACATCATCGAAACTGAAGATGGCTACGAAGTTCAGACCAGAGCCAGCTGGACCGCTGGTTGGATCAAGCCAAAGAAACTGACGGCAGATCAGGTTGTCATAGCAGCGGGTGCGCTAGGAACAGCAAAGCTCTTGCACAGAACCAGATCCAGGGGAAACCTAAAAGGTATTAGTTCGAAACTAGGGCATCTGAGCAGAACCAACAGCGAATCACTGCTTGGTGTAGTTGCTAAGAAGAAAGATATTGATTTCACTAAGGGAGCGGCCATTACCTCGAGTGTTTTCCCTTCAGAGCACACTCACGTAGAGCCAGTGAGATATGGCCGTGGCTCAGGGTTCATGGGAATCATGGAGAGCATTATGGCTTCAGGTTCTAAAGGTCAGAAACCAACCTTCTTTAGATTGATTGGTGCAACATTTAGAAACTTCACTAGGTTGCCGAGCATGTATAACTTGAGGAGTTGGCCTGAGCGAACTCTGATTCTCCTTGTCATGCAGGCTAGAGATAACTCACTGATTACCTATGCCAAGCAAGCTATCTTCGGAGTAAAGATCTCATCCAAGCAAGGCCACGGTGAAGAGAATCCAGCTTGGGTCCCTGAAGGCCACGACCTTGCTCGAGTGCTAGCTAAACAATTTGATGGAACACCAGGAGCAGTTGTTACGGAACCTTTTGGTATTCCAATGACGGCTCACTTCTTAGGTGGTGCAGTGATTGCCCCTAATCCAGAAGAAGGTGTTCTCGATGGTTACCTTCGAGCCTTTGGACAACAAGGACTTCACATCTTCGACGGGGCAGCACTTTCTGCGAACCCCGGTGTTAACCCTTCATTGAGTATCGCAGCACAAGCGGAGTGGGCTTGTGCTCACTGGCCTAACAAGGGAGAGAAGGACATCCGACCAGAGCTAGGTTCAGAGTTCAAGATTGTTCCACCGGTGAAGCCAGCTAAACCTGTTGTCCCTAAGGGTGCTCACGGTGAACTAAGACTTGATGTCAAAATCAAGTAATTTAGAGAGCTAAATCTTTCTTAGGCCTAAGTAGTCCCTGAGCAATTGCTGCACCGAGCAGAATAATCAAACCACCCACTGGTTCATACCACTGAAGTTCTTCGCCTAGGAAGAGCACCCCAAGAGTCACTGCAACTAATGGTGTAATCAGTGTCACTGATGACGAAATCGCTGAACCAACCTGTTTTAGGAGTGGATAGTAAAGGGTGTATGCGATGCCGGTGCCCATAATTCCCAAAACTAGAAGCGAACTCAGAGATTGCGGGTTAATTGGTGCGGTTAGTAATGGTTGAGTGAAGTAAAGCGGAGCTAGCAGAATAGTGGCTCCAGCTATTTGACCGAATGCTGCAACTTCTAGAGGGTGACCTAGAGGTGAGATAAACCTTCTAATGAAGGGACCACCAAAGCCGTAACAGGTTGCGGCTATTACGACGGCCATAACCGCAAACCAAGAGTCAGTTTCAATACCCTGCCACACACCGATCAGGGTCAACACCCCGAGCACACCAACACCAAGACCAATAATCTGATTCCTAGTTACCCGCTCATGTCTAAAGACAGTGAGCAGTGCGATGACTGTTGCAATTGGAGTAATAGCATTAGCCATTCCTGCAAATGAAGATGAGACGTGGTGCTCACCGTAGGCAAAGAGTGCAAAAGGGAGAGCGGTGTTGAATGCGCCGACGATGAAGCTGAAGAGGAATAGCTTGCCATCCCGACGCATGTCAATTTTTCGCCAGAGCACAATAATCAGCAGCGTTGTTGCACCTAGGAAGCAACGCCAGAAGGCTAGTCCAATAGGAGAGAAAGACTGATTGGCAAATTCGATAAAGAAGAAGGAAGAACCCCAGATTAAACCTGCACCAAAGTAGTTGAATAGCCAGCTTCTGGATTTACCTGGTCTACCGACTTCATTGGATATGGGCACCAGCCAAGCCTAGCCAAGTGGCAGTTCCATTAGGCTTAGGGAGTGTTAATTAGGTTTATCAAGGTCGAGCGCAACGCAGCGTTGCTGCTAGTTGCCGCTGGGTTGTTGGGGTTACTTTCAGCCAACCTCTTTGGTGACGGGCTGATTTCCAAGCCAGTTTCTGAAATCAGTCACTACCTACTCTGCCTGTTCTTCTTCCTAGTTGGTCTTGAACTAAAGCGAGAACTAACCGGCGGAATGTTCGTTCAGAAGAAGGCTCTAGTTGTTCCACTTTTATCTGCTGTATTTGGGGCTGCTGTTCCGGCACTGCTTTATGTCTTGATAACTAGCGGAGATTCAGCAGCTCAATCTGGTTGGGCTATTCCGATGGCAACGGATATTACTTTTGCTTTGGCTGTATTTAGTTTCTTCGCTTTGAGATTTAGAAAAGAGGCCAGGGGTTTCTTACTTGCCTTTGCGATTATTGATGATATCTTGGCGATCATTGTTATCGCTGTGTTCTTGGGTGTTCCAGTATTGACCGGTGCACTTGTTACTGGATCTGCTGTATTGGGATTGTTAGTGCCGCTCAGGTTTATTGAAAAGCTAGAAAGCCTAATTCATCCTCTTGTTGCATTTATCGTCCTTCCACTCTTTGCTTTCACAGCTTTAGCGTTGTCGCTTGACGTTGGAGTTGTTGAGGTAGTTGGCAGTGTTGTTGGTATTGGCATTTTGCTTAGAGTTATCGGCAAGGTTATAGGTATTAGCTTTGGTGCTTGGCTAGGTGTTCGAGTAACAGGTATCTCTTCTGGCTTGAAGTTAGTTGACTATGTCCACATCTCAGTTCTGGGTGGCATTGGCTTTACAGTTTCGCTTCTGGTTACTGATTTAGTCTTTGAGAAGGGCTCGATTCAGCACTCTCAAGCGGTTGTCGCTAGCTTGCTAGCGGCATTAGTTGCCTCTGTAATTGCAACCATATTGTTCCTTTCTAGGAAGAAGTCGCTAACCTAGCTTCTCGGGGCACGTCTGTAATATCTCTTTTGAACGAAGGGATAACGATGTCTGCTTTTGAATTGAACCTCTGGATACTTGTTGCTGTTTGCTTCCTCACGTGGATTACCTCTCTGATTACCAAGGAGTATTCCTGGGTAGATCGCATTTGGTCAATCATTCCAGTTGTTTATGTCTGGGTATTCGCCTATGGAGCTAACTTTGCTGATTCTCGCATCAATCTGATGGCAGTGCTTGTTACTCTTTGGGGTGCTCGACTAACTTTCAACTTTGCTCGTAAGGGTGGCTATGCCCCCGGTGGTGAAGATTACCGTTGGGCTATTCTACGTAGGAAGATGTCTCCTTTGGTTTATCAAATCTTCAACATCTTCTTCATCGTTATCTTCCAGAACGCTTTGCTGCTTGCTATCGCACTGCCAGTGAATTTGGTGCTCGGCTCAACCGTTGCCTTCTCTGGAATTGATCTGCTATTCGGTACTTTGTTCTTGGGCTTCTTAGTCTTTGAGTTTATAGCTGACCAGCAGCAGTGGAACTTCCACCAGGCTAAGAAGCAGGGTAAAGCATCTGGGTTTTTGGATAAGGGTTTGTTCAGTATTTCTAGACATCCAAACTTCTTTGCTGAACAGGCACAGTGGTGGGTTCTAGCATTCTGGTGCTTTGCTGTCTCTGGTAGCGCAAATTGGGAATACATCCTTGGGGCAGTTGTGCTGACTGCACTGTTTATTGGTTCGGCTCGGTTCACCGAGCAAATTTCTCTCAGCAAGTATCCTGAGTATGCGAGATACCAAGAGCGTGTGAGCATGATGATTCCTTGGTTCGCAAAAAGCAACCAATTGGAAGAACAACTTGAAGGCGCAAAGTAAGAAGAGAAAAGATCCACTCTTCGAATTCGTCATTGTCGGAGCTCTAGTCACCGGAGCAGTGTTTGCTTCAGCTCCCGTCAGTAAAGTTGAGAAACCTGTAACTCAACCAACAGTCACTCCCACTCCTGAGCCAACAGTTGAAGAAGTTAGGCCTAGTTATGTAGTTCCTGCTGGAACTTTCAAAACCATTGTCACAGGGCTAAAAGCTCCTTGGGAATTATTGTTCTTACCTGATGGTCAAGCTCTTGTTGATGAACGTGATACTGGGACAATCCTGCAGATTGATAAAGAACGTAATGTCACAAAAGTTGCTTTCACTAGCACCACACCTCCTTGCGAGAAGTTCTGTGAGGGCGGAACACTCGGAATGGCCTATACCGCCGATCGACCTGACGGGAAGCTCTCGCTTTTCGTTTTCCTAACCACGCTTACCGATAATCGAATATTGAAGTATGACTTAGACAAAGTTGACGGCAACTGGTCGCTTTCTAATAAGAGAGTGTTCTTTTCCGGTATAGACCGAAGTGGCCTATCAACTACTCACAATGGAGGCCGGTTAGCGATAGGTCCTGATGGCAAGCTTTGGGTGAGCCTAGGTGATGCGGGTATGAAAGGTGCTACCTCGCAGAATTGGGACCGTTTAGCAGGATCGATATTGAGAATCAATCCTGATGGCAGTGTGCCGGAGGATAACCCACGTGAAGGTTCATATGTTTGGGCTAAGGGTCTTAGAGATACTCAGGGTATGGCTTGGGATAACTACGGGAATATGTGGACTACAGAGTTTGGTCAAGATACCTGGGATGAACTAAACCTCATGCAAAAAGGTAAGAACTACGGTTGGCCTATAGCCGAAGGCAAATACAAATTTGTTGAGACCCCTCTACCTGAGGGCAATCCTGGTTCTAATGGGCAGGGAACTGCAGAGTCACCTGCACCAACTCCAGTAATCCCAACGATGCCCTCAGACCAGGAAGAGCTCAACGACTCTAGATATACAAACCCATATTTCACTTGGCATCCAGAGGATGCTGCCTGCAGCGGTATCGCCTTTGTTAAGGGATCACTTATTTCAGCTTGTCTTCGTGGCGGAAGGCTTTGGGTTATGCCAGTACTTGGCGACAAAAAGTTGGGTGAACCTCAAGAATTCTTTACCGGCAAGTTTGGTCGTATTCGTAAAGCAACTCTTGCTCCAGACGGCAGCCTTTGGTTGATCACCAGCAACAAGGATGGTCGAGGTGGTTGGTCTAAGGGTGGAGAGAACCCCAAGGATGATCGAATTATTCGTGTCAGCCTAAAGACCGTTTACTACTAAAGGTTCTTCAGAGCCTCTTCAATAATTTCAAGGCTGAAGATTCTTGAGTGACCAAAGTCAGGGACAATCTTGAGAGTCGAGCTAGCAACCTTTGAGTGCAACCAAACGCTGCAGGCCAAGTGCACGTTGGTATCTGCATCACCATGAATTATTTGCAAGGGTTTAGTGATTGTTGAAATATCAAAACCGTAGTCAACTAGAGCTGAGTATTCATCCAACATCCAACCGTCAACACCAGATTCAAATGCGATTGCTCGTTGAGCAAATCTGAATTGAGCATCTGGTGAGTTAGCCCAAGCTTTAGTCTCTTCATCTGCATTGGCATATTCAGCCATTGGGTCATTGGCTAGAAAGCCTGGTGCCCACTGGATGAATTGTTCTTTTAGTTCTGGTCCAAATTCTCTGATCAGGTCAAAGAACTCAAGCTCATCTTCAGGAGCATTCTCGAAAGGGTTGAACTCTTCAGTGCTTGGTACCAGTCCAGCAAAGTCGATTCCCTGGGTGACGTTATCCAGTAGGGCAAGATCGGCTAGTGCTCTGGCTCCTCCAGCAGAGAAGCCAGTTGTTATGAATTCATCGAAACCCAGGTGCGCAACTACGGCCTTTGTGACTTTTGTGTCTTCAGCAATGGGTCTTCTACCGACAGCTGTTGACTTGGCATAACCCTGTCTTAGGGGGATGGCTACGGTGTATCCGTAGGAGTTGAATAACTCAGCCATTTGAGGGGAGAAAGGCCTTGGTGAGGGCATTCCGTGGTGCCAGATGATTAGCTTGTCGCCGCCTCTGTGGAGGTAAGTTTGGGTGACAACACCAGGAGCAGTCTCAATTAGCAAAGTTTCCATATAGTCAGATTAGACCCTAATCGTTATCTAAATGGTTCCCGTAACTTGCTGGAGATGGCCATCAGCCCCATAGGCTTGGGGAACAATCACGTTTTGTGCGAAACGTCTTTCACCGAAGGAATATATGTTTCGCAAATTTGTCGCCATTTTCTTGGCAATTCCCCTTTTCTCTGTTGGTATCTCAGTAGCTCAGGCTGCTCCAGCCCCTTGGTCTGAGGACTTTGACCTAATGGAGACATATACCGGTGTAGATTTTGACGGAAATGAGAGTTCCCTTGTCACCGATCAGCCGACTGGTGAGGGTTTCACCTCAGGTCAGGCAATCAAGTTGGACAATCAGGGAGCAGCGTGGGCTGGGACCAAGTTCATTCTCCCTCTAACTTCTAGCGCGATTTCAAATGCTGACGCAACTGCATCCATTTCGGTTTACTCTCCTGATGCACTAGACCGATGCTTCATGCTCAAGTTGGAAGGTGTTGGAGCGGCCATCGAACGCGTTGTCCATGTGACCGAGGGATGGCAAACCCTAAATATTGACTATTCCTCTAGCTACGACCAAACAAAGAACTACAACGTGATTGCGCTTATGCCTAACTTTGCTTCGGTGGGTTGTGGAAATTTCAGCTCTGGTAAGGCTCTCACAACTTGGTACGTAGACAACATCTCGTTCCCCGGAGCCAGAGATGCAGCTGAAGTAATTGTTCCTGAAGAACGCAGCACACCGCAGCTACTTGTCAACTTCGAAAGTGATGACACCTCTGGCTACACACTTATCGACTTTGGTGGCAATGACTCAAACGTTGTTGAAGATGCACCAGAAGGTGGATCTATCGGATCAACCAAAGC
>JBEAMR010000023.1:0-30812 GCA_041165845.1 Actinomycetota bacterium
TTGAGCCTTATCTAAAGGCTAAAGCTGAACTCTTTACGCTAAAGAGATCAAAGCAGGCGGTCGTTTGTCTGGACACCGAATACGGCAGGCGCATTGTTGAGCTAAGCGAAGTCCCCGTAACGACAATTTCAAGTTATAAAGACATTGATGCCGACTGGAAGGTTGAAGTCCTGGAAGAACTTCCTGGGCTAACAAAGTTCTCAGTGACAAGTTCCTCTGGAGCATCAGTTGTGAGTGCTATCCCAATCATCGGCTCACACATGGCAGCTAACGCAGGGCTTGCAATCGTTATGGCGGTAACTGCCGGGCATTCTTTTGAGGCAATCAAGTTGGCCATCAAAGATGGAATTGATGCCTATCTGCCTGGCCGGACTGAACTCATTTCTCCAACTGGTGCTCCCGCAATCTATGTTGACTTTGGTCACAGCCCTGATGCTTTCCTGAACACTCTTGCTGCAGTTAGAAAAGTAACGACAGGTAAAGTTCTTATGCTCTTTGGAGCTGATGGTGACCGAGACCCATCTAAGCGAGAAGACATGGCAAAGGTTGCAGCTGCTGGCTGTGACATTCTTGTCATCACCGATCACCACCCTAGATTCGAAGACCCTGCCTCAATTCGTAAAACACTTTTTGAGGCGGCTAAAGCTCTTAGACCTGAAATGGAAATACTTGAAGTATCTCCTCCAGAAGCTGCCATCAGAGCTGCTGTGAAACTGGTTGGACCAGGGGACTCTATTCTTTGGGCTGGACCTGGTCACCAGGACTACCGAGACATCGAAGGTGTTAGAACTCCTTACTCTGCTAGAGCAGAAGCTAGAGCTGCACTAAAGGAGATGGGTTACTGATGCTCAAACTAACAACTCTTGAAATTGCAAGGATTGTTTCTGCCGAACTAATTGGTTCAGCAGAAGTTGTCGTTAGTGGAACTGTTGAAACCGATTCTCGTAAGGTGTCTGCGGGATCGCTCTTTGTTGCCAAGCCTGGAGAAGCGACAGACGGACATTTATTTATCGAGAATGCAATTGCAAATGGAGCAGTTGCGGCACTGGTTGAACGTCAGGTGCCGAGTGATATTCCACAGCTTGTAGTAAAAGATGTTGTCGCAGCTATGGGTGATTTAGCTAAATACGTCGTTGCCGAAGTAAAGTCAAAAGGCAAACTCCAAGTTGTCGGTGTTACCGGCTCCAACGGCAAGACGACAACGAAGAACATGCTTGGCAACATTCTCTCTAAGTTCGGCCCAACAGTTGCACCTCAAGAGTCATTCAACAATGAAGTTGGTGCACCATATTCAATGCTCAAGATAAATGAAGACACCGCATTTCTAGTGGTTGAACTAGGAGCAGGTGGACCTGGAAGCATTAGATACCTTGCTCAAATGTGCCAACCAGATATTGGAATCGAACTAAAGGTCGGCCTTGCTCACGCTGGCGAATTCGGTGGCATCGAAAACACCCAGAAAATCAAAGCTGAACTTGTTGAAGAGCTAAGTTCTGATGCCTTGGCACTTCTGAATGCAGATGACGCTTACGTTATGCAAATGCAGTCAATGACTAAAGCAAAAGTACTTACCTTTGGAACTCAAGCAGGCTCAAACTATTTTGCATCTGAAATTTCAGGTTCTATCAACGGAACAAGTTTCCTCTTTCATAGCCCAAGCGCAGATCCTAAGAAGGTTCGACTACAGATACTCGGAGAACACCATGTGTTTAATGCAATGGCAGCCCTTGCAACTGCAGATCAGCTTCAGCTGGATTTGGACATTGCAATTCAGGCACTGGAGGCTATGCCTCTAGCTGAACGCTGGAGGATGGAACTTCACCGCAGAGCAGATGGTCTAATAGTTATCAACGATGCCTATAACGCCAGCCCAGATTCAATGAAGGCAGCACTTCAAACACTTGCAGAGCTTGGTCGCCAAACCGGTAAGAAGACAGTTGCAGTATTGGGGGAGATGGCTGAACTAGGTCAATTCTCAACTACTGAGCACGATGCCATGGGGCGAATTGCAGTTCGATTGAACCTTGGTCAACTCGTCGTAATCGGTGCTGGAGCAAAACTTATTCACATGGGCGCTACTCAAGAGGGATCTTGGGATGGTGAATCCAAGTATTTCGAGCAAATCTCCAAGGGAGAACAGTATCTGCGTGAAATGCTTACAGGTGAAGAGATAGTCCTAGTTAAATCTTCTAAGTCTGCGAATCTTCGTTACCTAGGTGATGCTTTGCTGGAGGAAAACAAATGAGAGCACTGCTACTTGCAGGATTACTGGGCTTAATTTTGTCTTTGATTTTGACCCCAATACTTATCTGGTTATTCAAGAAGATCGGTTGGGGTCAGATCGTTAGAGTCGACGGTCCCTCTACTCACCACACCAAACGAGGCACGCCGAGCATGGGTGGCATCGGAATTATTCTCAGTGCAGTTGTGGCTTATTTTGTGGCAAAACTTGTCAATGGAGAACCACCGACCTACTCAGCGAACCTAGTGATTTTTATGATGGTAGGGCTGGGCCTTGTTGGCTTCCTAGATGACTATCTAAAGGTGCGTGGTCAAAACACTGCAGGGCTTAGAGGTATCTACAAAGTCGTCGGTCAGGTCGCTGTGGCAGGAGTCTTTGCTTGGGCAGCATTACAAGATAAAGACGTCTTTGGTTTAACTCCCGCATCCACCCAGGTCTCTATCTTTAGAGACACTGGATTTGACCTAGCCAAGATAGCTCCAGAGAGCTGGGGTCAGATTGCAGTTTGGATTGGTATCGCTGCTTTCTTGATCTGGATCTTCCTTCTGGTTGTGAGTACTTCAAATGGTGTGAACCTAACCGATGGTGCCGATGGTCTGGCAACTGGATCTCTAATTATGTCTATCGGTGCTTTCGCAGTTATTGGTTTTTGGAAGTTCAACCAAGCCTGTGACATCGCAAACCTCACCCCAAACTGTTACAGCACCAGAGACCCGCTAGATCTTGCAGTGATTGCCGCGGCAGTTGTTGGTGCACTGATTGGTTTCCTATGGTTCAACACCAACCCTGCACAAATCTTTATGGGAGACAGTGGTTCTCTTGGTCTCGGTGGCGCTCTCGCAGCTCTAGCTATTCTTTCTAGAACAGAAGTTCTGCTAGTTCTTGTCGGTGGGCTCTTCGCTATCTCTGCAGGTTCGGTTATCTTGCAGCGAAGTGTATTCAAAATATCAAGAGCGATTACTGGAACACCAAAACGAATTTTCCTAAACAGTCCTTTGCACCATCACTTTGAAGAAAAGGGTTGGAACGAAGTGACAGTAGTGGTTAGATTCTGGATTATCTGTGGCCTTTTAGTTATGGCCGGTATTGGTTTGTTCTACGTTGAGTGGATCTACGGTTCTGTCACATGAGCAAGTTAGATGAGTTGACCAGTTGGAATTCTGATTGGTCTGAACTTAGAGTTTTGGTTTATGGCCTAGGTGTTTCAGGATTCTCGGCAGCGGATACTCTGCATGAACTTGGTGCAAAGGTTCTGGTTGTCGCCGATAAAGCAGATGAGAAATTGGTTGATGTTCTAACTGTCTTAGGCGTTGAATCTCTAATTGGCGCTGAAGAGCAGATTCAACTTGAAGCCCTTAATACTTTCAACCCAGAACTTGTAATCATATCTCCAGGGATTAGACCTGAGAACCATTTACTGATAACAGCAACAGCTCTAGGAGCAAGCGTTTGGACAGATATTGATCTTGCTTGGCGTCTAAGAGATAAGCACGGAATGCCTTCTAACTGGATCTGCATTACCGGGACCAACGGTAAGACTACTGTCACCCAGTTAGTTGAAGCGATGCTTGTATCCGCCGGCATCAGAGCGGTAGCCTGTGGCAACATTGGAACACCAATTCTTGATGTGGTTAGAGATCCTGCTGCTTTCGAAGTGTTAGTAGTTGAACTAAGTAGTTTCCAATTGCATTACCTAAACGAGATTGCACCAATTGTAAGCACCGTGCTCAACATCGCAGATGACCACCTGGACTGGCACGGCTCTATTCAGGACTATATAGAGGCTAAAGCAAAGGTATTTAGTAACACCAGCATCTGCTGCGTCTATAACGCAGGAGATTCCTTAACCGAGAAGCTAGTTGCCAATTCTCGCGGAACAGAAAATGCACAGGCAGTTGGCTTTACAGTAAACACCCCAATGCCTAACGAGATTGGGTGGGTTGAAGACATTTTGGTAGATAGAGCTTTCATTGACGATCCTTCAGAAGCTCAAGAACTTGCAACCTTCTCAGACCTGAAGAAGATTCCGGTTATTAGCCCACACTTGATGGCAAACATTGCTGCTGCTGCAGCGATAGCTAAAGCGGTTGGAGTTCAACCAGTAGAAATGCAGAACGCTTTGCAGGGCTTCGCATTAGACGCTCACCGAATCGAACTAGTTCTTGAACAAGACGGTATTCGCTGGATTGATGACTCTAAAGCAACTAACCCGCATGCTGCTGCTGCTGCCTTAGCAAGTTTTGAGTCAGTGATCTGGGTGGTCGGTGGACTACTCAAGGGAGTTGACATAGCTCCTCTAGTTGAAAAGTATGCAGCGCGAATAAAGTTTGCAATCATCATCGGAGTCGATCGCGCACCTGTAGTTGAGGCTTTCAAAACTAAAGCTCCGAATATCCCTTTCGTTGAGATAACAGAGTCTAAAGACTCAGTAATGACTGCGGTGATTGAGGTAGCTAAATCACATGTGGTTTCGGGGGATGTGGTGCTTTTAGCACCAGCAGCGGCTTCGATGGACCAGTTTCTCGACTACGCAGCCCGGGGCAATGCATTTGCCAAGGCAATAGAACAAAGGGTTAGAAAGACTAATGGCTAGAAATCAACAGAGAGCAAGCAGAGAATCAAGCGCAATAGCGCAATTCTTGAGATCACCGGTGCGCTCTTCGGTAGCACTCTTTGATCGATACTTCCTGCACCAGAGCAGACTCTTCTACCGTCTGGTCATGTTGGTATTGCTACTGGTTGGCTTTGGTCTAATTACTGTTCTGTCATCTTCGAACGTTGTTGAAATCAAGCAGAGTGGTAATCCGTTCAGTGGTTTAGAGAGCCAGTTCACGTTCGCAATTCTTGGACTTTTGGGAATGGTATTTCTCTCCACGAGGCCGGTCCAATGGCTAGAAAGCATATCTAGGATGGCCTTCTTCGGAGGCATCGGTTTGCAGATGTTGGTTCTTGTTCCAGGTGTGGGTGTTTCTGTTGGTGGTAATACCAACTGGATCAGAGTGTTCAATGTGACTGTTCAACCTTCAGAATTCTTGAAGTTAGGGCTGATTCTCGTTTTAGCCCAAATACTGGCTCAATACAAAGATGAGCTGTGGGATTTCAACACAGGAGCTAAACAAGTTTTGATTTATGGATTTGGTTCAGCCGGTCTTGTTTATTTCACCTCCAGAGACATGGGAACAGCTATTATTTTCATCAGCATCATTCTCGGAATGTGCCTCCTAGCTGGAATGCCTTGGATTCACCTTTCAAAGTTGGTAGGACTCACAGTCCTCGGAGCCTTAGTAGGTTCTTTGGCTAATACCTCCAGAATCAACCGAATAATTGCTTTCTTCCAGCAAGGACAATCAGACATTGATGGTGCCGACTGGCAGGTTAAGCACGGTATCTGGGCTCTAGCCAACGGAGGTGTTTTTGGTGTTGGTCCAGGTAATTCAACACTTAACTGGGGTTGGATTCCTGAAGTTGAGAATGACTTTATCTTTGCCAACATTGGTGAAGAGTGGGGGATGATTGGGGCTGTTCTAGTCCTCTTCTGTTTCCTAATGCTTGGGCAGTTTATTAGAAGAGTTGCGTATAACAACAGTTACCCATTTGCTTCCATCGCAGCTATTGGTGTCATGCTGTGGATTGTTGTTCAAGCTCTAGTTAACATCGCAGTAGTGCTGCACCTGCTCCCTGTGCTTGGTGTTCCGCTACCACTGATCTCTAAGGGTGGTTCATCCATAGTTGCTGTCTTGTTAGCCCTTGGTGTGGTTTTAGCCTTTGAACGAGTTCAGGCTCCAGTTGCCAATCGAGTCGGAAGAAAATGACCAAATACCTATTAGCCGGCGGCGGAACAGCAGGACACGTCAATCCCCTTCTCTCATTAGCTGAAGAGATCATGGCACAGCCAGGTGGCCATAGAGTTTGGGCTCTGGGAACTAGAGAAGGCTTGGAATCAAGACTTGTTCCAGAGCGCGGCTTTGAGTTGCTGTTTGTTGAGCGACTGCCGATGCCTAGAAAACTAAATGGTTATGCACTAACTTTCCCAATGAGATTCCAAAGGGCAGTTGGTCAGGTAAAGAAATACATCACTGAACATCAGATAGATGTTGTGGTTGGTTTTGGTGGTTACGCCAGTGCTCCTGCGTATAGAGCGGCAAGAGCTCTAAAGATTCCGTATGTAGTGCACGAAGCAAATTCACTTCCTGGATATGCCAACCGAGTTGGAGCAAGAAACGCTGCAGCTGTTGCAGTGACTTTCGCTAACACCAAACTTCCCAGGGCAACTCGCACCGGCATGCCACTGCGTAGAGAGATTGTGGAGCTAACTAAGGATGACTATCGATTTGAGGCTAATCAGTTCTTTAACCTTGATTCAAAACTGACAACCTTGCTCGTCACCGGTGGTTCACTAGGTGCTAAACGAATCAATGAAACCATTCAGAAATCAAGAAAACTGCTAGATGCTGCAGGCATCCAAGTTATTCATATTGTTGGAGATAGAGCAGGGTTAGTCGATCTCAGTGAAGGTAGTTACCGAAGGTTGACCTATTGCTCACGTATGGAACTAGCTATTGCTGCGGCTGACTTCGCTGTCGCTAGATCAGGGGCCGCAACAGTGTCAGAATTCTCAGCGGTTGGGCTACCGGCAATCTTTGTTCCATATCCAGTTGGAAATGGCGAGCAGAGACTAAACGCCGAACAGGTAGTCGATGCGGGGGGAGCCATTCTTGTGAGGGATGAGGACTTTAGCGCTGAGTATATTGCTTCAACTCTTATTCCAATTTTGAGCAATAAGAAACTAATCAAAGAAATGAGCGCTAAAGCTAAATCAGTTGGCAAATCTGATGGGTCAGCTGAACTACTCCGTCTAGTAAATGGCGTGTTGTAGAGCGGTTGGTTTCCAAAGCGAACTTAGTCTTGAAAGCAAACCTTAGGAAATAATGACCATCAAACCTGACTACAGCCAAATTGTTCCAGCCGAACTCGGCAAAGTTCACTTCATTGGCATAGGTGGTTCTGGCATGAGCGGTATCGCAAGAATGCTGATCAACTCAGGCCATAGGGTAACCGGTAGTGATGTTCGTGAATCAAATAACATCACAGAACTCAGAAAACTTGGAGCAGTAATCACCATCGGTCACGATGCTAAAAACCTTGGTGACTGTGACACCGTGGTTGTCACATCAGCGCTCTGGCCAACTAATCCTGAGTATGTCTTAGCGCAAGAGCTAAAACTTCCAATCCTGCACAGGTCACAAGCGTTGAAGTATTTGACCGAAGGGAAGAAGCTGATTTCTGTTGCTGGTGCTCACGGTAAGACTACGAGCACGGGAATGGTAGTTACAGGGCTTAGATTTTTAGGTGAAGACCCAAGTTTCGTAAATGGTGGCGTTATTGCTGCCTACGGTTCATCTGCCGAGAGCGGTAGCTCAGAGCTTTTTGTAATAGAAGCAGATGAGTCTGATGGTTCATTCCAGCATTACAAAACAGCCGTTGCACTTATTACCAACGTAGATCCT
Organism: Actinomycetota bacterium; assembly: GCA_041165845.1. Taxonomy (GTDB): domain Bacteria; phylum Actinomycetota; class Actinomycetes; order Actinomycetales; family Microbacteriaceae; genus Rhodoluna. Next base: position 7,750 of record JBEAMR010000023.1, read on the forward strand.
GACCACTTAGATCACTATGGATCCTTGGAAAACTTTGAAGCAGAGTTCGCTAGATTCGCTAACGCAGCTACTGACTTCGTAGTCATTAGTTCAGATGATCCAGGGGCTGTTCGAGTCTCATCAGCAATCAAGGACAAGAGAGTTATTCGTTTTGGTCTAGCAAGCGATGCTGAAGTTAGTTTGAGTAGCGTGGATTCGAATGGCCCTCAGGTTAGTTTCACAATCTCACATGAAGGGAATAGTTATTCGGCAACTCTGCAGGTTGCAGGAGAACACAATGCCATCAACGCTGCTGGTGCTTTTGGTGTCCTGGTAGGTCTTGGCTTTGAGCCTGAAGCCGCACTCGCTGGTATTGCAACATTTGGAGGAACTGAAAGACGTTTTGAACTCCACGGCGAATATAGGGGCGTGAAGGTATTTGATGACTTTGCTCATCACCCAACCGAGGTAACGGCAGCTCTAAAGGGGGCCAGAGCTGTTGTCGGTGAAGGTCGTTTGATAACAGTGTTCCAGCCCCACCTATACAGTCGAACCAGACTGTTTGCCAAAGAATTTGCCGAGGCACTTGCTGCTAGCGATGAAGTAGTTGTCTTAGACATTTACGCAGCGAGAGAAGATCCAGAACCAGGTGTTACCGGAGCCTTGATTGCTGATGCATTTAGTGAACAGAGCAGAATGCACTACGTGCCGAACTGGGACGATGTCGCAAAAATTGCTGCTGATTTAGCTAAACCTGGTGACTTCATTGTCACGATGGGTTGCGGTGATGTTTATCGTCAGGTGCCAGGAATCTTGAAGGCGTTAGAGAACTAAGAATGCAACGCCCCAAGAATCGTTATTCAACTCCAACGGGTAAAGGAGCTTCCAAGCCCACGGTCAAAAGGCCTAAGAAGGCAGCTGTTCCAATCAAGGCAAAGCTTTCTAAGGTCAGTCAGAGTAGAAGTACTAAAAAGGAAGTTAGAAGATTTACCAAGGAGAACCGAACTGGTAAATATTTCAAGCGGGGAATTCTCGGCGGCCTTGCCTTCCTAGTGGTTTTAGTCCTGGCAACTACCTTCACTCCCATCCTCGCTATCGACAAGATTGTTGTGTCTGGAGAATCCCGAGTATCTGAGAAGCACATCCTCAAGGTGTTGAAGAAGTATTTGGGGACACCACTTCCAACAATTAGTGAAGAGTCGGTTGCTAGAGATCTCAAAGGCTTTCCCATCATTGAAAGCATCGCTCTAGTCAGTCGCCCACCACACACACTGGAAGTCAAGCTAACGGAGCGAACACCTATTGCGATTGTGGTCAGTGGGGGAGTTCAGTATCTCTATGACCCAGCTGGGGTGAAGTTAGGTCCAGCATCAGGCTCCGAGCAGTTGCCAACAGTGATTGTCAGCGGTAACCCTAAAGAATCTGCTACCTATCGCCAAGCCATCGATGTCATCCTGGCGCTACCTCTTCAACTTCTAGATCGAGTTGCATACATCCAGGCAAAGACTAGAGACAACGTGACTCTGCGACTTAGGGGAGCTGCTGGTCAAACAGTTATTTGGGGTGATTCTTCAGATTCCATTTTGAAGTCGAAGGTTCTGAAGACACTTTTGCTAAAGACATCAACCAAGGTGAGAGCTACCTACGATGTTTCGTCTCCTTTGACCCCCAGCGTGATCAATTAACTTCTCTTAGACACACCGCCATACTTACGGCATTTTCTCCTCGTTAGCGTTTAGTTTTTTGGCGCTAGAGCATTTGTTTAGATTCTTTAACCTTCAACTGGAGGTTTAAGGTTAGGCAAATCTAGGTAACTCGGAGGAAAAACAATGTCAGACCCAGTGAACTTCTTAGCTGTAATCAAGGTCGTCGGTGTCGGTGGTGCAGGTGGTAACGCTGTGAACCAGATGATCGAGAAGGGCTTGCGGGGAGTTGAATTCATCGCAATCAACACCGATGGTCAAGACCTACTGAAGTCAGAAGCTCACGTGAAACTTGAGATCGGTGGAGAGAGCACCAAGAGCCTTGGTGCAGGAGCAGATCCTGAAGTTGGCCGTCTTGCTGCTGAAGCTCACGTAGATGAGATTGCTGAAGTCCTTCGTGGTGCAGACATGGTTTTCGTTTCTGCTGGTGAAGGTGGTGGTACCGGAACTGGTGCTGCACCTGTCGTTGCAAGAATTGCTAAACAGAGCGGTGCTCTAACTGTTGGTGTTGTTAGCCGTCCGTTTAATTTTGAAGGTCGTCGCAGAGCGGAGAATGCTCAGGCTGGTATCGATGCACTCCGTGCAGAAGTTGACACTCTGATCATCGTTCCTAACCAAAAACTTATTGACCTAAACGACGCAGAGCTAAGCCTCCCAGATGCATTCAGCATGGCCGATGATGTTCTTCGTGCTGGTGTTCAAGGTATCTCAGATTTGATTACTGAACCTGGTTTCATCAACCTTGACTTCGCAGACGTGAAGTCTGTGATGCAGGGTGCTGGAACTGCTCTCATGGGTATCGGTATTGCTAAGGGCGAAGATCGTGCGATGCGCGCTGCAGAGCAAGCAATCAACCACCCACTACTTGAGAGCAGCATCGACAACGCTCGTGGAGTTCTAATTCAGTTCGCTGCAGCTTCAAACATGAAGCTAAAGGAAGTAAACGACGCAGCGAAACTTATCCAGGAAGTTGTTCACCCAACTGCAAACATCATCTTTGGTACATCAATCGATAACACCCTTGGTGATGAGATGCGTGTAACAGTAATTGGTGCTGGCTTTGATGAAGTTGCTCCTCGTCCTGCATACCGCAGTAACGGTTTTACAGCTCCTAGCTCAGGACCTATCCAGATTGTTGAGCCTGTCGCTGAAGTAGCCGAAGCAGCAGAAGTTCCATCATGGTTTGCGGGAAGCACTGCGACTATCTCAGCGGTTCCAACAGCGTCAAGCTACGGCGAACATGAGGATGATGAAGAGGAAGAGCAAGCTCCTCCCGCTTATGCTCAACCAAAGCCAGCTAACCGTTTTGACGACGGTTTAGACATCCCAGACTTTCTGCAGTAAGAATGAATGATTCGACTCTTGCTCAGCGTTTAGGGGCTGTTAGAGAGCGCATCGGTTCAGCTGCCAGCAACGCTGGCAGAAATGTAAAAGACATCAAACTAATCATCGTTACCAAGAATCACCCGGCTACTCTTCCAATTAATCTCCTAGATCTAGGTGAAACCCAATTCGGTGAAAACAAAGATCAAGAAGCCTCAACCAAAGCTAGAGAAGTCGAACTGGCAAGACCAGGTTTAGCCAACTGGCACTTTGTGGGGCAGTTGCAATCAAACAAGGTTCGTTCAGTTCTTGAGTATGCATCCTGCATTCATTCGTTAGATAGAGACTCTTTGCTGAAAGAACTGGTCAAGCAACTAGCCAAAGAACCAGACAAGCGTATGCAGGTTTTCCTCGAGCTAAATCTCACCGATGATCCAAACCGTGGGGGATTAGACCCTTTGGAACTCTCTCGATTTGCCGAGGCGGTTCTCGCCCAACCCCAGATTCAGTTATTGGGGGTCATGGGAGTGGTCGGACTTGAAGTTGAGCCAGCTGTCGATTTTGAGCGAATTGCCAAGGCAAGTGCTGAACTAGTAGCAATTGAGCCAGCGGCTAAGTTCGTTTCAGCTGGAATGTCGGGGGACTTTGAGGAAGCAATTGGTTTCGGTGCGACACACTTACGCATAGGCACGGCAATTACTGGAAACCGCTGATTTCCGCCTTAATCTAGCAATAACGGGGTTTCGTTAGAAGGAGACACTATGTCTGGATTATCGCAATGGGTTAAAGAAGTTCTTTCATTTGGAGGTGCTCCAAAAAGCGCACCAGCAGCACCAAGAGTTTCCGGTGGTAGTTCAGAGCGACCTGCAAGAGCCCCACGACCAATGCGTCGAGGCAATGATGTTTCAAGCATCGAAACTGTAACCCCAGCAAACTTTGCTGAAGCTGGTTTGATCGCAGAGGTGCTTCGTGACGGTATTCCAGTGGTGGTCAACGTTCAAAACCTAAACGACAGTGACACCCGTCGTCTAGTTGACTTTATGGCAGGACTCAAAGCTGGTCTTCAGGCTACTTCAAAGCGCGTTGCTGAAGAGGTTTACCTTCTTGCCCCTTACGGTGTTGATGTTGATGGGGATTCAGATGACGTGCTCGAGGCTGAGGGCGACAAGCTAATCATCAGACCGTAAGTTTCTGATGTCACTTATCATCCAGGGCCTACTTTGGCTCATCGATATTTTCCGTTTAGTTCTATTTGTCCGCATCATTATTGATCTAGTTCGAACACTAAACCCAAACTTCAGGCCTAAGGGGATATTCCTGGTCTTACTTGAGATCTGTTACACCCTCACTGACTGGGTCATCAAGCCTCTTTCAAGGCTTATCAAACCGGTCAGAATAGGTGGAGGGTATCTAGATCTGTCCATTTTGGCCCTATTTATCTTGCTTGCAGTGGCTGAACGGTTGTTAGCAAACCTGCTTTAGCTAAAGACTTAGGGTAACCTTGGTGTTTGACCGTTGTTTTGTAATAGAGAAGTCAGGAGAAGGCGATGCCATTGACTCCAGAAGATGTAGTAAATAAGCGTTTTCAACCAACCAAATTCCGTGAGGGATATGATCAGGATGAAGTTGATGATTTTCTTGATGAAATCGTTTTGGAAATGCGTCGCATCAACCAAGAGAACGAAGACCTACGCCAGCGTCTCTTAGCAGCAGATGGTCGTATTGCGGAACTGCAGCGTAGCGGAGCTTCACTGGTCCAGCAGGTAAACACCGCTGAGGCTTCCATTCCAGCAAGCACAACTCCTAACTCCGAATTCCCTCAGGCAGCTCCTGACCTAACCGGATTTGAGTCAAACAACACCAACAACTTGCTTCAGCTTGCTAGAAAACTTCACGAAGAGCACGTTCGCGAAGGTCTTGAAAAACGCGATGCTTTGATTGCAGAAGGTCACGCAACTGCTTCGAGAATTGTTCGTGAGGCAGAGGCTCAGCACAAGGCAGATTTAAACAGACTTGAACAAGAGAAGGCGTTGGCTGAGAACGATGTTCAGACTCTACGAAACTTTGAGAAGGAATACCGGGCCAAGCTCAAGTCATACATTGAATCTCAATTGAACGACCTTGAAGCTGCTTCAGGTAACACCCAGAAGCCAGCTACCGGTCCAACAGCAATCGCTAACACATTCCAGATTTGATTTAGGTGAGTAAAAGTAGCGCTAACAAAGCAACAGCAAAGACAATGCTGTTCTTGGGTATCGGCGTAGCTGTAGTTCTTATTGACCAACTAACCAAAGCCTTAGCGCTTACCTACCTAAAACCTTTCGAGTCTGTCCCATTTATTTTTGACCTAGTCAGACTGACTTTGGTTTTCAATGACAGTGCAGCCTTTTCACTGGGTGGCTCAGCTACCTGGGTCTTCACAATCCTCTCTAGCCTTGCAACGCTACTTTTACTTTGGTTCGTCCCAGGATTTAGAACCACGGGTTGGGTTGTGTTGGGTGGCTTTGCTCTCGGTGGAGTTGCCGGTAACCTAGTGGATCGTTTATTCAGAGCACCGGGCTTTGCTAATGGTCATGTTGTTGACTTTATTCAGATTCCATTCAACTTCCCGATTTTCAACATCGCAGACTCTGCGATCACTATCTCAGCACTAATCATTGCAATCAGAATCATGCGTGGTGAAAAACTAGGCGGGACAAGTGACTGAGGATCGCCTGATTCAGGTTCCCGAAGGTATTGCCGGAACTAGAGCTGATGCGGGGATTGCAAGGCTCTTGGGGATGAGTAGAAGTGCAGTTGCTGACCTCATTGAGGCAGGGCTAATTCAACAAAACTCTCAGGTCATTTCTAAGTCAGATTCGCTAATTCAAGATGCTTGGTTAAACATCACACTTCCTGCTCCTAAGCCACCTCTTGCTCTAGTTGCAGAGCTGGTTCCAGATCTAAAAGTTGTTTATCAGGATGAAGACATCGTTGTTGTCGATAAGCCTGCTGGTGTTGCCGCTCATCCTTCTGTTGGTTGGGATGGGCCAAGTGTCGGCGGTGCATTGCTTGCCATGGGTATTGAAATGTCCACCAGTGGCGTGGCAGAACGTCAAGGAATCGTGAGTCGATTAGATGTTGGCACTAGTGGTCTTATGGTCCTTACAAAGACTGAGATTGCATACAGCCGCATGAAGCAAGCGTTCCGGGATCGCGTGGTTGATAAGACTTACCATGCTCTAGTTCAAGGTCATCCAGATCCAAGTTCTGGAACTATTGATGCGCCGATTGCTAGGCACCCAAAGCACGAATACAAGTTCACAGTTGCTCAGGATGGCAAACCATCGGTGACTCACTACAAGACCCTGGAGGCATTTGTCGCTGCAAGCCTTCTGGAGATTGAACTAGAAACGGGTCGAACACATCAAATTCGTGTTCATTTCTCATCCTTCAAGCATCCACTGGTGGGAGATACCCTCTACGGTTGTGATCCAAAGTTAGCTGCCAAACTCGGTATGGAAAGACAGTGGCTTCACGCCATGAAACTTGGCTTTATTCACCCAACCAAGGGGGAGTATGTTCTCTTCGAGAGCAGTTACCCTAAAGATTTAAAAGAGTCACTGGCGTTACTGCGCTGAGCAAACGGAGTGGCAAAATAAGTTGACGTAGGGTCAAGTTAGGCTAAATGCCCTAGTCCAAAAATGAGGTTTAGAACTAATGTCCAATAGTGGCGATAACTTTGTGCACCTCCATGTGCACACTGAGTATTCCATGCTTGACGGTGCTGCCAAGGTAGACAAACTTCTCGATAAAGCAGTTGATTTCGGAATGCCAGCAATTGCTATCACCGACCACGGAAATAACTTTGGAGCTTTTGATTTCTGGGAGCAGGCAACCAAAAAAGGTATCAAGCCAATCATTGGTATCGAGGCATATTTAGCTCCAGGATCAAGACTGGATAAGTCCAGAACATACTGGGCCGATGGCGGTGATGACGACTTAGCAAAAGGAGCATACTCGCACCTCACCATGCTTTCAACCGATAACGAGAGCATGATGAACCTATTCAAACTAAGTTCATACGCTTGGCTTGAGGGCTACTATTTCCAACCACGAATGGATAGAGAACTACTCTCGAAATATGCCAAAGGAATCATCGCTACCTCTGGTTGTGCCAGTGGTGAAGTCCAAACCAGATTACGTTTAGGCCAATACAAAGATGCTCTTGAAACCGCTGCTGAGTTTAGAGACATCTTTGGTAAAGAGAACTACTACATCGAGATCATGGATCACGGGGCATCTGTCGAAAGACGTAGCTTCAATGACCTAATCAAACTCTCTAAAGACTTAGGTATTCCACTGGTTGCGACCAATGACCTCCACTACACCGAAGCGGGTCACGCAGATGCACAAGAAGCACTGCTCTGTGTTCAGACCGGAACCAAGCTCACCGACGAGAAGAGATTCAAGTTTGATGGTGAGGGTTACTACCTAAAGAGCGCAAAGGCTATGCGTGAGCTCTTCGCTGAGTTCCCTGAAGCCTGCGATAACACCCTGTTGATTGCTGAACGATCAGACATCAAATTTGCTAAACGAAACCTAATGCCTAGATTCCAAGTTCCTGAAGGTCACTCCGAAGCCTCTTGGTTTGAAGCTGAGGTAATGCGAGGCATGCACGAACGTTTTGGTAAAGACATCGAGAAACTATACCTAGAACGTATTGCGTTTGAGATTGAAGTAATCAAGAACATGAACTTCCCAGGATATTTCTTAGTGGTTGCAGACTTTATTGCGTGGGCTAGAAATCAAGGAATCAGAGTTGGTCCTGGTCGTGGTTCGGCTGCAGGTTCACTCGTTGCTTTCGCACTTGGAATCACAGCTCTAGATCCAATCAAATACGGCTTGCTCTTTGAGCGTTTCCTAAACCCAGGCCGTGTCAGCCTTCCAGATATCGATGTTGACTTTGATGATCGTCGTCGTGGAGAAGTGATTAGGTATGTTACTCAGAAGTATGGCGATGACCGAGTTGCTCAGATTATTACCTACGGAACTATCAAGGCTAAGCAGAGTTTGAAGGATGCCGCTCGTGTGCTTGGAATGGATTACTCGGTTGGTGAAAAACTAACCAAGGCAATGCCACGCATGGTCCTTGGGAAAGATATGACTTTGAGCGAGATGGTTGAAGATCCAAACAGCCGTCCAGTTGTTGAATACTCAGCAGATGATTCATCTGATGATGAGTTTGACGAAGAGACTCCAGAGTTCGAACCAGTTGCGATTGAACCAGCGGCTATGGATTCAAAGAGCAGATACAAAGAAGCTGCTGAGTTTAGAAAGATTCTTGAAGAAGACCCAGATGCGAGAAAGACTTTTGAATTAGCAAGGGGACTAGAGGGTCTAAAGCGTCAAACCAGCGTGCACGCAGCCGGTGTAATCATGTCAGCTGAACCACTACTGGATGTCATTCCTGTTATTCGCCGTGATGACGATGGCGCAATCATCACTGCATTCGCTCAGCACCCCTGTGAAGAACTAGGGCTTGTGAAGATGGACTTCCTAGGTCTTCGAAACCTAACTGTGCTCGATAGGGCTATTGAGAATGCTCTGTCCAACCGAGGCGTAACAGTTGTCTTAGAAGATCTAGATCTTGATGGCGATGAGAATACCTACGAAATGCTTTCAAGGGGTGACACACTTGGTGTCTTCCAGCTCGATGGTGGTCAAATGCGGTCACTACTTCGACTGCTAAAGCCAACTAAGTTCGAGCACATTTCAGCAGCTATTGCTCTGTATCGTCCAGGACCTATGGGTATGGGGTCGCACACTTCTTACGCACAGCGCAAGAACGGTAAAGAGCAGAACATACCTATTCACGCAACCCTTGAACAACCTTTGGCAGAAGTGCTAGATCCAACCTACGGTTTGATTGTTTATCAGGAGCAGGTAATGGCTGTTGCACAGAAGGTAGCTAACTTCAGCCTCGCTAAAGCGGATGAGTTACGTCGTGCGATGGGTAAGAAGAAAAAAGAAGAACTGGACGCTCAAAAAGTTGGTTTCGTTGCTGGCATGAAAGAGAACGGCTACGTAGACGAGGCAATTGAAAAGCTCTGGGAAACTTTGCTTCCGTTCGCTGACTACGCTTTCAACAAAGCGCACAGCGCTGCCTACGGAGTGCTTTCATACTGGACCGCATACATGAAGGCAAACTTCCCACAGGAATACATGGCAGCACTTCTGACCTCGGTGAAGAGTTCTCGTGACCGTCTAAGTATTTACCTAAGCGAAGCTAGAAGAGCTGGCATTCAAGTTTTAGCACCGGATGTGAATGACTCGATTGCTGACTTTAGAGCGGTTGGAAGTGACATTCGTTTCGGCTTGGAAGCTATTCGCAATGTTGGTATCGGTGTTGTTCAAGAGATTGTGAAGACAAGAGAGAGTGAAGGTCGTTTCACTTCTTTCCAGGACTTTATTTCTAAAGTTCCAGCTTCAGTTTGTTCCAAGAAGGTAATTGAATCACTGATTAAAGCCGGTGCATTTGATTCATTCGGGATGAGCAGAAGATCGCTCTTTGAAGCCCACGAGCAGATTATCGAAGCAGAGCTAAAGGCTAAGAAATCGAAATCAACCGGTGAACTAGATCTATTTGATGACTTTGAAGATACCCACCACTCACACACCATCCCACGGTTAGCAGAGTGGCCACAACGTCAACTGCTAAGCCTCGAACGAGAAATGCTTGGACTATACGTAAGTGCACATCCACTCCAAGGAGCTGAAGGTAAAATCCGCTCAAGTGCAACAGAGAGTATTTCTTCTTTCATTACTCGTAAGGACTTCGCTGAGACGGAGGCTGTGACCCTTGCTGGTTTGATTACCGTGGTCGATGTAAAGACTGCACGTTCTTCTGGAAATGTCTATGCGAATGTGACTATTGAAGATCTGGAAGCTGAAGTTTCTCTGATGATTTTTAGTAAGACATATCTTGAAAACATCGAGAAGCTCAAAGTTGACACTCTCGTTGCGGTCAGAGGTCGAATGAGACCTCGGGATGATGGATTCGCTCTGAATGTGAATGACATTCAAGTGCTTGAAAAAGACGACAGCAGATTTGCTGGTCCTTTGAAAGTTGTTATCGAGGAAAAATTGGCCTCTAGATCAAATATTGAGCTGCTTGATTCGGTGTTCAAGAAATATCCAGGTCAAACTGAAATTCAACTACTTCTAAAGAACGATTCTGAAGTGAAGACTTTCAAACTCAAACACAAAGTGTTTGTCGGGGATGCGCTTATCTCAGAAGTTAAGCAACACTTTGGAACTGCTGCTTTGGATGAAGTTCGTTTTGGTCAACCAGAGTTAGCTGATGCGGTCGCCAGGGACGACATATCCGCGCTGGTGATAGAGAAGGCTGGGGAGCTCTTCGGCGAATAGCCCTTCGAGAATTTCCACGACAACAACTGCGTTCTTCTCAATTTCGTGACGAGCAAGTACCTTACAAATCAAAGCAGCGTTGATTTTTTCAAAAATCGGCAGGTTCGTCTTCGATTCTCTGAACCAGTCCTTGGGAGTAAAGCGCTGGGTGTGATCCTGAGACATTCGGATGGCTAGCGGAAGGCTGCTTTCGTTCAACATTTGGATTGAAACATGTTCGGCTACGGCTAAGGCTGGCCAGCTGCTAGCGCCTCTGGCAACGTTGAATGATGCTAGAGCAGGGTCAGAGCCAAGTGAGGTCACAGAAGTCGCAGTGAAGCCAACCGGGTTGCCATCAGGGTCGTTCATCGTGATAAGGCAAACTCCTGAGGCGTGGCGACGGAATGCTGCCTTGAGTGCCTCTGTGGTATCGGTTATGTGTTCCAAGATGTAATCCTTACTTTCATACCTAGGCTAACTCAGTTAGCCTTTGGCCATTCGCTTACAATAGTCAAAAGTCAGAAAGTTAAGCAATTCATGGGTAACGACATAAGAGTTTTGGATCTTCGTGATCGAGAAATAACTCGTGGATTAGTCGCGACTGAACTTCCTAGAGCGGGCATCGATGTCAGCCAAGCAGCCGAGAGTATCAAGCCTCTGATAGCTGAAATTCAAAAAGACGGCGCAAAAGCTCTAGTTAGAGTCGCCAGGGAAATCGATGGAATCGACATCGAACCAATCAAGGTATCGGCTGATGAACTAATTCAAGCGCTTGAAGGTCTCGATTCTGAACTCAGGGCCTCTATCGAAGTTGCAATCGATCGAGTTAGAAGAGTCTCTCAGGCTAATGTGCCTTCGAACACCAGCGTTTCATTAGCCGAAGGTGCAACTGTCAGCCAACGCTGGAAGCCAGTTGAGTCGGTTGGGCTCTATGTCCCAGGTGGCAAGGCTGTTTACCCTTCCAGTGTGGTTATGAACGTGGTTCCTGCACAGGTAGCAGGGGTGAAGCAGATCTCGATTGCCACTCCGGGTCAAAAAGCCTTTGGTGGCAGACCTAACCCAACTGTTTTGGCTACAGCAGCGCTTTTAGGTGTTCAGGACGTTTATGTCATCGGTGGGCCAGCAGCTGTCGCCGCTTTTGCCTACGGAGTGCCTGAAATTGGCCTAGAGCCAGTTGAACTGGTCACCGGCCCTGGCAACGTCTATGTGGCTGCTGCTAAGCGCTTATTACAGGGCAAAATAGCTATTGATTCAGAGGCTGGGCCAACAGAAATCCTAATTTTGGCGGACAGCGAAGCGAACCCTCGTTTTGTGGCAGCAGATCTGCTCTCTCAAGCCGAACACGACGAATTAGCGGCAGCTGTTCTAGTGACAGATTGTGAGGAACTAATCGCTCAGGTGCTTCAGGAAGTTAGTTCACAGCTAGCTGACACTGAGAACCAAGCGCGCGCTGCAGCTGCCCTGAAGTCCCAGCAGAGCGCTCTAGTGCTGGTTGCTGGCATGGAGCAGGGCATAGCAATAGCAAATCACTATGCGACCGAGCACCTTTCAATCCAAACTGAAGATCCAAGTGCTCTTTCTAAGCAGATCACTAACGCTGGAGCTATATTCCTGGGTGCCTTCTCGCCGGTTTCTCTCGGGGATTACCTAGCAGGTTCTAACCACGTTCTTCCAACCGGCGGACAGGCAAGATTTAGCTCAGGATTGGGTGTTCACACGTTTTTGAGGGCTCAGCAGCTCATTGACTACAGCCAAGCTGCATTGTCAGAGGTGGCGAATAATGTAGTCGTTATCGCCAACCAAGAGGGACTTTCAGCCCACGGTGACGCGATAAAGGTTCGTTTCTAAAAACTTTTTCGGTAACAAAAAGATTAAATCTTTAGTTGAAGGTTAGTGTTTTGCCTGCGCATTCCGCGTACTTACAGGCAACACGCCGACTTCGAATGAAATTTGCTTCTAGGAAGACAAAACCACAAGATATAGGGACGGAGAAATGAAATATCACCACATCTTGTGTGTATATTTAGTTTCTCTTGAGTAAATTATTCGAAAACGACCCTAGAAGAGTGGAGGCAAACCGTGCACTGTCCTTTTTGCCGCCACAGCGACTCTAGAGTCATGGATTCACGCACTTCTGAGGATGGATCAAACATCCGAAGAAGGCGCCAGTGTCCAGAATGTGGCGCTCGTTTCTCTACTTTGGAGACCTCAAGTCTCCTAGTAGCTAAAAGGGGAGGCACAACCGAGCCGTTCAGCAGAGACAAGATTGTCAATGGTGTTCGTAAAGCTTGCCAGGGAAGACCTGTTACAGAGTCAGACCTAGCAATGCTTGCTCAAACAGTTGAAGAAACGATCAGAGCAACAGGAACAGCCCAAGTTGAGGCTCAAGAGGTTGGTTTAGCCATCCTTGAACCACTTCGCAAGCTAGACGAAGTGGCTTTTATGAGATTTGCCAGCGTTTACCAAGGCTGGGAGAGCTTAGAGGATTTCGAAGCAGCAATAGCAGTGCTCAAAGTTGAGCGCGAAAACCAGGTTTCGCAAACGGTCTAGCCGTTGCGATTACAGCATAAAAACTAAACAACTAAGAGGAAAGGCAACAAAATGACCGATACATCGGCTTACACCGACGCCGGTGCAGCTAGTCAGGGGCGCAAGGGGCTCAAGATTGAGCGCATTTACACAACTGAGGGAGTTCACCCATACGACCAGGTCACCTGGGAATACCGTGACGTAGTGCAGACCAACTGGAAAACTGGCGAGACCATTTTCGAGCAGCGCAGCGTTGAGTTCCCAGAGTTCTGGAGCCTAAACGCGTCAACCATCGTTACCACCAAGTACTTCCGTGGTGCGCTAGGAACTGCAGCTCGTGAGTTCAGCCTCCGTCAGCTAATCGACAGAATCGTTCTTACCTACACTCAGGCTGGACGTGACCACGGTTATTTCGCTTCAGAAGAAGATGCAACCATCTTTGAGCACGAGCTGACCTACATGCTCGTGAACCAAATCTTTGCGTTCAACTCACCAGTTTGGTTCAACGTTGGTACTTCAAGCCCGCAGCAGGTTTCAGCTTGTTTCATCCTGTCGGTAGATGACTCAATGGAATCAATTCTTAACTGGTACCGCGAAGAGGGAATGATCTTCAAGGGTGGATCAGGTGCAGGTTTGAACCTTTCACGCATCCGTTCATCTAAGGAACTTCTTCGTTCATCAGGTGGTTCAGCCTCTGGTCCAGTTTCATTCATGCGCGGTGCTGATGCATCTGCAGGAACCATCAAGTCAGGTGGAGCAACACGTCGTGCAGCCAAGATGGTTGTTCTTGATGTTGATCACCCAGACATTGAAGAATTCATCGAGACCAAGGCTCGTGAAGAGGACAAGATTCGCGTACTACGCGACGCAGGTTACGACATGGAGCTCGGTGGCAAGGACATTAACTCTGTCCAGTACCAGAACGCAAACAACTCAGTTCGCGTAAACGAAGAGTTCATGCTTGCAGTTGAGCACGGAACCAAGTTCGGTCTGCGCGCCAGAACTAACGGTGAAGTAATCGAAGAAGTTGACGCTCGTGAACTTTGGGACAAGTTTGCAGAAGCCGCTTGGGCTTGTGCTGACCCTGGTATCCAGTACGACGACATCATCAATGACTGGCACACCACTCCAGAGTCAGGTCGTATCACAGCATCTAACCCATGTTCTGAGTACATGCACCTAGACAACTCATCATGTAACTTGGCTAGCTTGAACCTTCTAAAGTTCTTGAACCCGGACGGTACTTTCGACAGCCACAAGTTTGCGAAGTCATGTGAATTCATTTTCACCGCAATGGATATCTCAATCTGTTTCGCTGACTTCCCAACCGAGAAGATTGGTGAGACCACTAGGGCTTTCCGTCAGCTCGGTATTGGTTATGCAAACCTAGGTGCGTTGTTGATGGCTATCGGTCTTCCTTACGACAGCACTGAAGGTCAGGCACTGGCAGCAGCGATCACTTCGTTGATGACTGCATCTTCATACCGTCGTTCAGCTGAGCTTGCAGGTATCGTAGGTCCTTACGATGGTTACGCTCACAACAAGGCAGGCCACGACCGCATCATGCGTAAGCACGAGGCTGCTAACGCAAGCATTCGTCCGGTGACCGAAGTTGACCGTGCAGTTCTAGAAGCCGCTACTCGCGAGTGGGCACTAAACACTGCAATCGGTGCAACCAACGGTTGGAGAAACTCACAGGCGTCACTACTAGCTCCAACTGGAACCATTGGTTTCATGATGGACTGTGACACCACAGGTATCGAGCCTGACTTCTCATTGGTGAAGTACAAGAAGCTATCAACCGGTGGTTCAATGCAGATTGTCAACCAGACAATTCCATTCGCACTTCACCGCCTTGGCTACTCACAGGAGACCATCGAAGCAATCGTTGACCACATCAGCACCAACGGTCACGTTGTAGAGGCACCAGGCCTAAAGCCTGAGCACTACGCGATCTTCGATACTGCAGTTGGAGTTCGCGCAATCGAGCCAATGGGTCACGTACGTATGATGGCAGCTGTTCAGCCGTTCCTATCAGGCGCAATCTCAAAGACTGTAAACATGCCTGAGACTGCAACTGTTGAAGAAGTCAAGGAAATCTACTTCCAGGGTTGGAAGATGGGTCTAAAGGCTCTTGCCATCTACCGCGACAACTGTAAGGTTGGTCAGCCACTCAGCGATGCAAAGGCTAAGACTGAAGAAAAAGTTGTTGAAACAGCAACCGAATCTACATCGCTGTCACACCCAGTTCGTAAGCGTCTACCTAAGTCACGTCCATCTTCAACCACTTCATTCACTGTTGGTGGAGCTGAAGGTTACATGACTGCTGGTACTTACCCAGATGGTGTTCTTGGTGAAGTATTCCTAAAGCTTGGTAAGCAGGGTTCAACTCTTGCCGGTGTCATGGATGCATTCTCAATCGCAGTATCAATCGGTCTACAGTACGGTGTTCCACTGGAGACCTACGTGCAGAAGTTCACCAACGTGTCCTTCGAGCCAGCAGGTCTAACTGATGACAAGGACATCCGTATGGCGAAGTCACTGATGGATTACATCTTCCGTCGTTTGGCTATCGACCACCTACCGGTTGAAACTCGTCAGGCACTAGGCATCAACACTGCAGCTGAGCGATCAGCATCGCTTGACTCATCAGCTAACTACCCAGCGGTTGCTGAGTCACCAGTTGAAACTGTTGCAGCTGCCGCACCAGTTGTTGAGTCAAAGCCAGTTGTTATTGAACTAACAGTTGAGGAGACATCAGTTGCTCCAAGACAAGTTCACTCATCAGCTGAGCTGTTCGAGATGCTTCAGGGAACTGAGTCAGATGCTCCACTGTGCTTCAACTGTGGAATCAAGATGAGACCTTCTGGTTCATGCCACGTCTGCGAAGGCTGTGGATCAACCAGCGGTTGCAGCTAAAGACAAATCGTGATCAAGGGTCGGCTTTCGGGTCGACCCTTTTTCATTACCTGAGTACTAATCGATTATTGGGAAGGTAACCTAGTCAAGTGCTATACGAACTCGTCTTCAAGTTGGTCTTCTCAAACATCGATCCAGAAAAAGCCCATCACTTTGGGATGTTCGTTATAAAGACCGCATCAAAACTTCACCTCACCAAACTTCTACCAAAAATCAGAACCAACAAAATCAATTCTTTAGGTCTAAATTTTGAAGGTGCGTTTGGTCTAGCTGCCGGTTTTGATAAGAACGCTACTGCGGTTAAGGCTTTAGGGGAGTTGGGTTTTTCTCACGTAGAAATCGGAACTGTCACAGCAATTCCGCAACCAGGTAATCCGGCTCCGAGGTTGTTCCGACTAATTCAAGATCGTGCACTCATCAACCGCATGGGGTTCAACAACGATGGCGCTGAAGCAGTTTCACAGCGTTTACAAAAGCTTCGTGCCTCTAAAGGCAAACTTCCGATTATCGGAGTAAACATCGGTAAGAGCAAAGTTGTCGAACTAGAGAATGCTGCGGAGGATTACCGCACCAGTGCAAAACTTTTGGCACCATTTGCAGATTACCTAGCTGTGAATGTTTCTTCACCGAATACTCCTGGTCTTCGCGATTTGCAATCAGTAAAATCTTTGAAGCCGATTCTTGAAGCGGTGCTTTCTGAATCTCTACGGAAACCAGTGCTTGTGAAAATTGCACCTGATCTAGCCGATGAAGATATTCTCGCAATTGCAGAACTTTCAAAACAGTTGGGGTTAGCTGGTGTTATAGCTACCAACACAACAATTGGTCGTTCCGGTCTGCACGTATCCGACGCTCGAATTGACGAGATCGGTGCTGGTGGTTTATCGGGTGCACCGATAAGTAATCGTTCTTTGGAGGTCTTGCAACTTCTTCGCAAAGAACTTGATTCCTCAAGCGTGATTATTTCTGTCGGGGGAGTAGAGACTAAGGATCAAGTTCAGGAAAGACTAAAAGCCGGCGCAAACCTTGTTCAGGGATACACCGGCTTCGTCTACTTCGGCCCACTTTGGGCTAGAAAACTGAATCGTATTTAGATAAGTCTCGCTTCTGGAGATCTAGTTTCTTTTGGATCTGTTACTGCGATGCTTGCAAAAATGTCAGTTACTTTTGCCATTACCTCTGCTGGAATTTCAACTCCAACAGCACCTAGGTTGCTCTTGATTTGATCAGGGGTTGTTGCTCCAACAATCGCGCTTGAAACGTTCTTGTTCTGAAGCACCCAGGCTAGAGCGAACTGTGCCATGGTGACACCGAGCTCTTCGGCGATTGGCTTTAGCTCTTGAACCTTGGTCAGCACTTCATCGGTAAGTAGTCTCTGAATGAAACTGTTGACTTTCTCGTTAGCTGCTCTGGAGTTCTCGGGAACCGGTTGACCTGGTAGATACTTACCAGTCAAAACTCCTTGAGCCATTGGAGACCAAACAATCTGGCTGATGCCAAGTTCTTCACAGGTAGGAATAACTTCTGCTTCAATTACTCGCCAAAGCATTGAGTACTGTGGCTGGCTGCTGATTAGTTGGAAACCGAGTTCCTTAGAAAGCTTGTGGCCAGCTCTAATTTGTTCAGCGTTCCACTCAGAGACACCGATGTATAGCGCCTTACCTTGTCGAACGATGTCTGCAAATGCTTGCATGGTTTCCTCAAGAGGAGTTTCAACGTCGTAACGATGAGCTTGGTAAAGATCTACATAGTCAGTTTGCAGACGCTTCAGAGAGCCGTTGATTGACTCCATGATGTGCTTACGCGATAGGCCTGTGTCATTTGGCTTCTTCTCTGACACTGGCCAATAAACCTTGGTTAGAATCTCTAGACCTTCACGACGCTGTCCCTTGAGTGCTTCGCCAAGAACAACTTCAGCTGCCTGATTTGCATAAACGTCAGCGGTGTCGAAGGTAGTAATTCCACCATCTAGCGCTGCATGCACTGTTGCATAGGCGGCATCGTTTTCAATTTGAGTGGCGTGGGTTAGCCAGTTTCCATAAATCAGTTCGCTGACCTTAAATCCGCTGTTACCTAGGTATCTGTAATGCATTTCAGGCTCCTTGCCTTGTTATTTAGAACTTCTGCGAGGCCCTGGCTTTGGCAGTCTCAATGGACGTGGCTGCATACCTCTGGTTATGGTGTAGAAATAGTTGCCGCGTTGGAGTTTGGTATCTTCGCCTAGTTTTTCGCGGATAGTAGCAGTTGACTTTCGGTTGATGATTGCTGCCTCAAGAGTTACTGAGAAAAGTGCCAAAATCATCACGACAGTAACTACATCCTTGCCGCGGTCATCGATGAATGAAGTTACAACGAGGAATAAAACCATCAGAGGCATTAAACCTTCGATGAGCGTGTACCGGTTGTCTAGAACATCTCGAATAATCTTGCGCTGTGGGCCACGGTCACGGGGCAGCAGATATCTCTCATCACCAGCGATGGCAAGTTTTCTAGCCTTCTCCCGCTCAGCGCGTTGAGCTTGACGGGCGGCTTCTCTTGCCTCTTTGCTACGGTTACCTACCAGCGGGCGCTTGTTTGCTGCTTCGCGTTCTTTTCTAGTGGGGGTGGGGCGACCTTTACCGGTAACAGTTTTAGTGTCTGGTTTTTGCTGGTCGCTCATTTATGTCCTTAGTTTTATAGCCGTTGTGTTCTAGATTACTCTCATGACATTCTCTCCAGAGCCAATCTCAGATTCAGCCATCACTGCAAATTCAGACCTCGTGAATAAAGTTCGAGATCGAGTAGAGGGTGAGTTTACCCAGCGAGTTGCAACTCTCGGAAAACTTGTTCGCATCCCCGGTATTGCCTGGGATGCTTTCGATGCGAATGACCTAGTTCGAAGTGCTGAAGCGGTAGCAAAACTATTTGAGGAGACTGGTGTCTTTGACCAGGTTGAAATAAAGACTGCGACGGTTGATGGAAAACCTGGTGCTCCTGCCGTATTGGCATCAAGACCGGCAAAGAACGGCAAGCCTCATGTATTGCTTTATGCCCACCACGATGTTCAGCCACCGGGGGATGACTCGGTTTGGGAGACCCCAGCTTTTGAGCCAACCGTCAAAGATGGTCGTATCTACGGTCGAGGAGCAGCTGATGACAAAGCTGGTGTAGTCGCCCACCTGGCGGCAATTGACGCCCTCAATGCAGTGGTCGGCGATGATTTCGACCTAGGTATCTCAGTCTTCATCGAAGGCGAGGAGGAAGCCGGATCTAGAACTTTTAGAGCATTCCTAGAAGAAAACAAGGCTAAATTGGCCGCCGATGTCATCATTGTGGCTGATTCGATGAACTGGTCCCCAGAAATTCCTGCCTTGACTGTCTCGTTGAGGGGCATGGTTTCGCAGGAGATCACTGTTCGAACCATGGAACACGCCGTGCATTCGGGCATGTTTGGCGGGGCAGTCCCAGATGCCATGATTCCTATGCTCAAAGTGCTGGCTTCCCTGCACGATGACAAAGGCAGTGTGGCTGTTTCAGGCCTAAAGACCCATAAATTCGAAGACTTGCCATACACAGACGCCAATTTGCGTGCTGACAGCAGTCTTTTACCTCAAGTTAGCCAAATTGGCGAGGGTGGCATCATGGACCGAATCTGGGGTAAACCTTCGATTACCGTCATTGGCTTGGACGTTCCTTCTGTGGCAATGTCCTCAAACACCCTACTTCCAGCAGTTTCAGCCAAAATTAGCCTCAGAATTGCCTCGGGGCAGGACCCGGATGAGGCCCTGGAGCTGCTCAGGGCCCACCTTAGTGCGAATATTCCATTCGGAGCAGTCCTCGAATTCGGTGAGATTGAGACTGGAAAGCCTTATTTGGCAGATACTTCAGGCTGGGCATCAATACTAAAGAAGCAGGCTCTAGGAGCAGCTTTTGGCAATCCAGCCATCGAAATAGGTATTGGTGGCTCAATTCCATTCATTGCAGACCTAACCGAGGTATTCCCAGCAGCCCAGATTCTTGTGACGGGTGTTGAAGACGCTGATTCTAGGGCCCACAGCCCTAATGAATCGGTTCATTTAGTGGGTCTAAAGAACGCAATGGTGGCTGAAGCTCTGTTCCTGGTAGCATCCAACGAACTAAAGGGCTAAAACCTACCTTTTCAAAGCTATTCGGCTTAGAATTGGACTGAAAATAGGAGAAAAATGACTGACACACTTACCCACGGACTCGAAATCACTGAAGCTGCAAAGGCTGAACTTCGCCGTCACATTGAATCGGCAGATGTTTCAGACCTGGCTGAGGGTGAGAAGCTCCGTTTGAGAGTTGAGGTTAAGGTTGGCGGATGCGCCGGCTTCCAGTACTTGCCTTTTGTGCTCACCCCGGAACTACGCGAGGGTGACTTGATCAGAGATTTCGAAGGGGTAGAAGTTGTAGTTGACGCGATGAGCGCACCTTTTATCAACGGTGCAACCTTTGACTTTGTTGATACCTTCCAGAAGCGATCTTTCGAGATCGATAACCCAAACAGCCAAGGCACCTGTGCCTGTGGTTCATCGTTTAGTTAAAAATTGCTCGTAATGGGCATATTCACCAGTGTTTTGGCACCAAGCCCGCATCTTTACGCCTAAACTTGTTTTATAACGATTTGAATTTGAAGGGTCGATTGTGCTTCCTAAGCGCCGATTGAGATGGGCAGCCCTGCCTGTTGTTTCATTGCTCCTACTATCGCTAACTGGCTGCAGTTCATACGAGTTTTCTCGAGGATTCCTTCCAGGAGAGCCAGGAGTTACCAACCACACAGACCGAATTACCGACCTCTGGGTAGGTTCCTGGCTTGTCCTCTGGGGTGTTGGAATCATCGCTTGGGCACTGATGTTTTATGCGATTATCGTGTACCGCAGACGTAAGGGCGATAGCGAAATCCCCCCTCAGCTTCGTTATAACATGCCGATTGAGACTCTTTTCACAGTAGTTCCATTCATCATGGTAATTGGTTTCTTCGCTGTAACAGCAAGGGATATGGACGCTATTGAGAAGCCAGTTGACAGTGATTATCGCATCGAAGTCGTTGGAAAGCAGTGGTCATGGGACTTCAATTACACCAATAACAACGTCTTTGACAGTGGTATTCAGTACCAGGAAGACGGTACCGAAGCTGAACTTCCTACTCTTTTCCTACCTGTCAACAGAACAATAGAGATCGACCTAGTCTCCAGAGATGTAATTCACTCATTCTGGGTTATCGACTTCCTTTATAAAAAGGACGTGTTCCCGGGTCGAGTCAACAAGATGTACTTCACTCCACAGGTAATCGGCGAATACAAGGGTAAGTGTGCTGAGCTCTGCGGTGAATTCCACTCATTGATGCTTTTCAACGTAAAAGTAGTGTCTCAAGCGGATTACGACACTCACATAGCGAATTTGGCAGCTCAGGGCTACACAGGCCAAGTGCCAGCCCTTCCAGATGACCCAGAGAACCTGAACAGAAACAATAACCTGCCGGGCGACAACCCAGAGATTCGGGGATAGTACAAATGACTACAGTAAAAAAATCTAGAGGTCGAATCGTAGTTGATTGGCTAACCACAACCGATCACAAAAAAATCGGATACCTTTACCTCATCACCGCCTTCATTTACTTCCTCATCGCGGGTGTGATGGCGCTAGTTATTCGAGCTCAGCTGGCAATGCCAGGTTTGAGCATCGTGGAGACAAAGGAACAGTACAACCAGCTCTTCACAATGCACGGAACCATCATGCTCTTGATGTTCGCAACACCGCTCTTTGCTGGTTTTGCTAACGTCTTGATGCCAGTTCAGATTGGTGCGCCGGATGTTGCGTTCCCAAGACTGAACGCAATTGCCTACTGGTTCTACTTCTTCGGTTCCTTCATCGCAGTGGCCGGTTTCTTCACTCCTCAAGGTGCTGCTTCATTCGGATGGTTTGCCTACGCTCCGCTTTCCAGTACGACATTCTCACCTGGTTTAGGTGGAGACCTGTGGGTTTTCGGTCTTGCACTATCTGGCTTCGGAACAATCATGGGTGGTGTTAACTTCATCACCACAATCATCACAATGCGCGCTCCAGGTATGACCATGTTCCGCATGCCTATCTTCACTTGGAACACCTTGGTTACATCAATCCTTGTCATCATGTGTTTCCCACCGCTAGCGGCAGCTCTGTTCGCACTTGGTGCAGACCGTAAGTTTGGTGCGCATATCTTTGACCCCGCAAATGGTGGACCAATGCTTTGGCAGCACCTGTTCTGGTTCTTTGGTCACCCAGAGGTATACATTCTCGCTTTGCCATTCTTCGGTATCGTATCTGAAATCTTCCCAGTGTTCAGCCGCAAGCCAGTTTTCGGATACAGAACTCTTGTTTACGCGACCATCGCAATTGCTGCGCTTTCAATGACCGTTTGGGCTCACCACATGTATGTCACAGGCTCGGTATTGCTTCCGTTCTTCGCATTCACCACCATGCTCATTGCAGTCCCTACGGGAGTGAAAATCTTTAACTGGATCGGCACAATGTGGCGAGGCTCAGTCACCTTTGAGACTCCAATGCTTTGGAGCTTGGGTTTCTTGACCACATTCATCTTCGGTGGTCTAACTGGAGTTATCCTTGCTTCTCCTACGCTTGACTTCCACCTGTCAGATTCGTACTTCGTAGTAGCGCACTTCCACTACGTTGTATTTGGAACCGTTGTGTTCGCCATGTTCGCTGGTTTCTACTTCTGGTGGCCAAAGATGACTGGCAAGATGCTAAACGAGCGTCTTGGCAAGATTCACTTTTGGTTGTTGTTCTTCGGTTTCCACGTCACCTTCCTAGTTCAGCACTGGCTAGGTGTTATCGGTATGCCTAGACGTTACGCAACATACTTGGAGACTGATGGTTTCACATGGATGAATCAAGTCTCAACTGCTGGTTCTGCGCTTCTGGCGCTGTCAATGCTTCCATTCGTTTGGAACGTATGGATCACACACCGCAATGGTGTGAAGGTCGAACTAAATGACCCGTGGGGTTACGGACGTTCACTTGAGTGGGCAACTGCAACTCCGTTCCCAAGACACAACTTCACTAGCATCCCAAGAATCAGAAGCGAGTCGCCTGCTTTCGATCTGCACCACCCAGAATTCGCTGACCCTGCTTCTCTTCCTAAAGAAGCTCCTAAGGAGAAAGTCAAGTCATGAAGACAAACGTAGCTATCTTCAATCTTCTGACCGTTTTCTACGTAATCGT